>BDTD01000019.1 GCA_002897635.1 bacterium BMS3Abin11
AAAGAAGATTAGTTGTGGTTGAGCTTCGTTCTTACAAAGTAGATAAATGCATAGTCCAACATAAATTAACAAATAAACTCATTTCTGACGAGTTCTTAATTCCTAATTTAACAAATGATGATATTGACATTCTTTTACAAACTCTTGATAGAGAAAACAGGCTAGGGATTCTCAAAGGAGCAACAGAACATGAAAGGGTCAATGCTTTTAAAAGGAATGCCAATCGCCAGCTGCTTGTAGCCATGTATCAAGCAACATCAGGGAACAAATTTGAAGAGCGGGCTGCAGATGAATTAAACGGTCTTGATGATGAATCAAAGTACATATATGGCCTTGTGTCATTTGTGACCTACTACCGATATTCAATTACAAGAGATGAAATTTTACTTGCACTTCAAGACCCTGACAATACCGTTTTAAACAAGCTAGATAAACTTCATAGTAGAAGAATGATCCACAATGCAGCAAGTAAAGGTGAAAGATATAGAGCAAGGCATCGTGAAATTGCCAAGATGATTTGTGACGAACTAGCAACATCAGGTTTAGCATATGGAATTCTTGCTGGTATATATAGAATAGGCGTAGCAAAAGTGAGTAAAAATTCCTCCAGATTAACCCGGGAGGCGAAAATGTTAAGGCACTTTTGTAACCATAACTTTTTAAACCAACGCATTAGTCCAGAAAAAGCAAGGCAGCTATATAGTGAATTTGAATATGGTTTATCTTGGGATTCACACTACTGGCTTCATAGAGGTGCACTAGAACTAGAGCAAGACAATCTATCAACAGCCCAAAACTTTTTAAACCAAGCAGAATCATTAAGACCTGATGACCCATTTATTTTAACTGAACAAGCTTACCTACGATTCAAAAAGGCTTTGCTTGACCCGTCATCAACTAGTTCATTTTCCTTAGTTGATGAAGCCATTGAGATTTTACTCGAAGTTATAAATGACAAACCTAGTAGTCTGCAGCCATACGACATATTATGTAGGCAAGGTTTAAAGTGGGCAGAAAAAGCAAAGATAACTCGTGATAAAAAGACTGAGCTATTAGAACTGCTCCAAGATAAAATTAAAATAATACTCGCTTATGAACCTGATGATGAGCGATTATCTGCACTAGATAAATCTATACGTAAATCATTTTTATCCTTAGCTATACCTGATGGTAAATGACTGCTTTTGGCCGTAAGCCGTCCTTTTCGGCATTCAACTTGTCAGAATAAGTAAAAAAGACCGCTCTCGACCCAAAGAAAACGATCAGGATTATCTATAATTACTACGAAGTCTGTGCGTCTCTTATATACTCAAGTGAAATAATCTACTAAATTAGGTTGCTGCAGCCTTGTACGAAAATGACCGGTGCAGCCTATTATCACTGTAGAGTGTATACATGTATATTCATAGAGTTGTTATAGACGCAAACTGCATAAATTCGAAAGGCAGGATGCCTTCTATGAATGAACTGGAGGATTATCACCATGCTGGATTAATTGAAATTTTAAAAACATCAACTTTAGATGCTGAGTTTAGGACTGCACCACTTCAAAAGGAAAAAGCAAAGAATTATATAATGATCGGTGGTTCTGCGGTACGTGGAGAAGAAGGTTATGATGCAAGGTATGGTGCTGTTTCAGGGAAGTCTAAGTTTTATGAATATTACTTAGAAATATTTGGCCCTAAATTGGGTGAAAGATTTTGTCGCCGATCTATAAGGGATTGTCTACATATAGACCAAGCTATATTAAATCATGCAAATTATTTTGTAACTAACGAAAAAATGTTAATTCAGGCTGGTCTGGAAATTCAGTCATTACGGGAAAAAATAAAGATAGTATCGCCAGAAAATTGCCTATCTGAACTGAAATCATATTTTAAAACAAACTATGGTACTTCAGATTTATGTGCATTGAAGAGTAAAGAAAAAGATGATGGGTCAGTGATTATGGGGTCTAATTCTTCTTACGGATTTCGGATTATTGACCCTACTATTAATGAAGTGTTGCTTTCTTCATATATTGATAAAGGAAAACTAATAGTTGAGACCAGAATTAGAAACAAAAGTGGAGAGTTAGTATTAGAAATATCAGAAGGAAACAAAATGGTATTCCATTCCTTTGATACTAAAGTTAAAGGTATAGGAAAAGGACCATTAACTATTGGTGAGGAATCTTTTATCCAAATATATATTGCTAGTGATGAAGTTGTTTATCTGTCTGCAAGGTATCTTTCGTCCGGCAAGATATTGTTTGATTGTGTGAACTTGTATTCTAGAGACAGTAAAAGAAAATTTAGCGTAAATCGGGAGCTAATGGAGTTAAAAGGATTGAATTTAGTTGCTCCTAAAAAAGCACTCTAACAATACAAACCGAGCTTGAATTGCCAGTTATTTGCGGCATTAGCCTATGACCGCTGCGTGCCGAAAGCAGTAGTTATAATTCTGCAACAGGGAAAAGGTTCAACACCCGTTTTGACTAATAATCTCTTTTTGGGTCGTCGAACACGGGCAAAAGAGAATCGCGCCGAGACGGCGCTCCTACGATGTTGACTTTGATGTTGACCTTAATCTTTGGTCCAGTTCAGGCTTGCCGAGAAGCGCAGGATGAGCTGGGGTTTCGGGGTGTGCCTGTCTGAGGGCGTAGCCCGAGTTCACACCCCGCCAGCTCATCCGAGCATCGCAGGGAACCCATAATGATTTTTATTATGGGCAAGCATGCGGGCGGTTTTTCTTTGGTTCTGTTTCTTTTGTCCGTACAAAAGAAATGAACTCGCCCAAAAAGGGCGAAAAACACAATATAATTCAAGAAAATTAATAAAAAAAATTATCTAATCAAATAGATAAACATTAATTCTCAGCTCATTTCTAGAAAGATATTGAGTGCATCAAGCCGCTCAATAGTACCTATATCAAACCACAGGCCATTATAGACTTCTCCAGTAATCTGGCCTTCAGCTAAATGCTCGCGTAATAGAGGAGCAAGAGCAAAGCGTTCTTTCTCACAATTCTGAAACAGTGAGTGACTGAAAACTCCAATGCCGCTGTACGTCCATGATGAGTCCACATCATTTTTGTCCTGCAGCAGATTTCCCTGCAGAGTAAAGTCTCCCTGCAGGTGATGCACGGGGTTTCTCACCAGTACCAGGTGAGCAAGGCAATCGATTTTCTCAGGTAACAGAGAAAGGTCAAGATCCGTCCAGACATCACCGTTAATGACCAGGAAATTTTCAGATTTCAGTAACGGCAGGGCCTTGAATATACCGCCACCCGTCTCAAGTACGCCGTTCCTTTCATCGGAATACTGGATTGATAGCTTATATTGTGATCCATCGCCAATTCGATCAATGATTTGCTGCCCAAGATGGCCAATATTAATTACCACATTATTGAAGCCTGCTTTCGACAGGGAATGCAGGTGATGCTCGATCAGTAGTCTGGAGCCAGCTTTTAGCAGGGGCTTCGGTGTGTTGTCGGTTAGTGGACGTAGCCTTTCACCACGTCCGGCCGCCAGTATCATTGCATATTTGTTATCGGCCATACTATTGAAGGATTTTTGCTACAAGCAGCTTGTAAAACTGGTCCAGAGCCGGGTCATCCTTTAGCGCCGACAGCAGATAGCGGAGTGTTAACGGAATGTCGTTCAGGTAATGGTTTTTCCCGTCACGGTGTGACAAACGGGCAAAAATACCGGCAACCTTCAGGTGGCGCTGTATTCCCATGCGGTGGAACCAGCGTAAAAATTGTTGTTCATCTTCCTTTTCAAGCAAGCCGGATTGTAAGGCCAGGTCGTGGTAGCCAAGCACCCAGTCTTCGATACGTTCTTTGGGCCATTCGATATAGCAGTCTTTTAGTAAAGAAACCAGGTCATAGGTGATAGGCCCGGTTACCGCATCCTGAAAGTCGATGACACCCGGATTATGGATATCGGTGACCATCAAATTACGCGAATGAAAGTCCCTGTGCACCCATAATTGAGGTTGTTCCAGTGCAGACTCGATAAGCAGCTGCCAGGCCTCATCCATAATTTTATTTTCTTCAGCAGTGATTTCCAGGCCAAGGTGTATTGCCAGATACCATTCCCGGAAGAGATCCATCTCCTGGCCTAACAGTTGCGCTGAATAAGGCGGCAGGAAGTCAGGATCGTCAAAAGTACCTGTCTGCAGTGTCACCAGACTACCGAGGGCATCACCATAAAGCCGCTCGACGGTACTTTCATTCAGACTGTCGAGATAATGCTGGCTGCCGAGGTCTGTCATCAAGACTAAACCTTGCTCTTCATCAGCATGCAAAATATGCGGTACATTGATGCCGAGCTTGTGAAAACGCCGGCCCAGACGGCAGAATGTTGTGATTTCCTCATTCTCTGGTGGTGCATCCATTACGATCAGGTTTTCACTGAGGCTGGTGTTTTTTATAAATAGCCTGAAATAGCGCCGAAAGCTGGCATCACTTGACGCTGACTCGAGGTTAAATTCCTCAATAGGGTAAAGAGATTTGATCCAGTTATGAATTATTTGTTTTCTTCTATCCAATAGTCTTTAATCCATCTGTATAATAATGACCTTCAGTTTGAACCAGGGCTTGAAGGGGCATCTATTCTATGCGATTTTACACAGCTCACAACACTCATAAGCCTGTTATTGGGATATTAAATCGAATGCACAACAAAATTGCACTGAAAGCTACTTTATTTCTGTCATTTTTTCTGCCTTTTGCCGCACAAGCCTTTAGCATAGATGAATACAGAAGCTCCATGATTAATGCCTATCGCGCCGCCTTTAAGGGTGTTTGCGTGGCTGATACAGTCGGCTTCAAACCGGCTGATAGCGAGTTAAAACTGGGAGCCGTCGCTATTGAGGCGGATCAAACAGAGATAGTTGGTAAAACAATTTTGTTTACCGGCAATGCAGAACTGGAAAAAGACGGCATGATGGTCAGTGCTGATCAACTTAGCTATGACAAGGCGTCTGATAGCTTTGCCGGAAAAGGCAATATTCGTATCCAGGACCCATCGGGCAATGTATTTCAGGCACAGAAAATGGAAATGGAGGTGGAGACCATGATAGGCAGTGCTGAAGATGTGAAATACACCCTCACATTGAAGACTGCCGGTAAAGCACCCAGGGGAACAAAATTTATTCGTGCCCATGGTATGGCGAAAAGTATCGATTTTGAGGGACATGATCTAATTGTCCTGAACGACGCTACCTATTCAACCTGTCGCAAAGATAAGGAAATTGCAGTATTTAATGCCAGTAAAATTGAGCTGGATCAATCTGCAGGTATAGGAAAAGCACGGAATATGAAGCTGCGTTTGTTTGATGTTCCTGTATTTTGGTTTCCCTACGTCAGCTTTTCATTAAACAATGACCGAAAAACTGGTTTCTTGATGCCTTCATTCGGCTCAACAGACCGTTTAGGTACATCTATTAAAATTCCATATTATATTAATATCGCACCCAACATGGATGCTACCGTCAGTGCGAATTACTATGGTAAACACGGCGCTCAGTTGCAGGGCGAATATCGTTATATGATAAGAGGGGGAAAAGGAAGTTTTAATGGTGCGTATTTGTCGGATGATAAAGAGACAGGTGAAAACCGCTACGGATACAAGCTTGATTTAAGACAAAGATTAGCGCGCAGCTGGAATGCTTCGGTCAATTATGCAGAAGTTTCAGATGAAAACTATTTTGAGGATTTTTCCAGAAGTCTGTTGTTGACCTCTGCCACCTACCTGAGACAGGAGGGACGATTAAACTACAGCGGACGCTATTTGCGTGCGAATGCTCTGTACTCGCAGTTTCAGACCATTGATGAAACTATTCCAGAAGCAAACAGACCCTATAAACGCGAACCGGCCATTACATTTTCAACAAATATACCGAAATTAAACAGTTTCAAGCTTGATCTTTACGGCAGTTATACCGATTTTCAGAGAACGGACCGGATTAGCGGCCCACGTTCAGACATGGGCGCAAGTGTTGCCTATAATTTCAGGAAGATGTATGGGTTTATTAAACCTAAGGCGACTTTTCGATACACCTCCTATGATCTGACAAATGTCGCTATGGGCCAGAATGCTACTCCGGATCGAAGCCTGGGGATATTTTCACTTGATTCAGGTCTTTATTTTGAAAAGTCATCATTTATTAAAGGCAGGGATTTCACCACTACACTGGAACCGCGTCTATTTTATCTGTATGTACCCTATAAGGATCAAACAGATATTCCAGTGTTTGATACTGGGCAAAATACATTCAGTATGGGTACCATGTTCAGAGAAAACCGCTTTACCGGTCCTGACCGGATTGGAGATGCAAATCAGTTAACGGCGTCGCTGACATCGCGACTAATTTCTGCAGATAGTGGTGATGAATTACTGAAGGGTACACTAGGACAGATCTACTATTTTGACGACAGACAGGTGAGTCTGTCGACGAATCCTGCACCTGCTCAGACGTTTAGCCGATCAGACTTTGCCGCAGAGTTATATACCAGATTGTCAAAAAAGTTCTATATGTATAACTTTTTTCAATATAATACTGAGAAAAGTGAACTGGGTGTATTCAATACTGACCTGAGATATACAAAAGATGCACGTAGAGGCATCAAGTTGGGCTATTACAACAAAAACAACAGTTCGCAGCAGCTAAACGCCAATGTTACATGGGCGCTGGCGCCACGCTGGCAGTTAAATGCAAGTGCACGCTATGACCTTGAAGTTAATGATTTTTTACGTGGTAATTTAGGCATTGGTTATAACGCATGTTGTTGGGGAATCAGAGTGGATGCACAACGGAGAATTGATAATAACAGCGAGTACGTCAACGCTTTCCTGATTCAACTTGAATTAAATGGTTTAACAAAGATCAGGACGGGTTTCTGAAAAATATTAATTCTGACTAAGTCCTGTTCATATTTCACAGACGATACTAGTGGTATTATTTTATGCTGAAACATCTACTCAGCCTTGTAATTGCTTTGCTTCTGCCTGGATCGATACTTCCAGTTGTAGCACTGGCTGCACCTGTCACAATACTGGATCGTGTCCTGGTTGTCGTTGATGACGATATCATTACCCTGGGTGAGTTTGAAGCTGCACTTGACAGTATGCATAATAAACTTACAGCAACCGGTAAGAAAATCCCACCTGAAAAAATCCTAAAGGAAAAGGTTCTGGAGCAACTGGTGTTAGAGAAGCTTTTACAGCTGCATGCAAAGAATACCGGAATAAATGTAACGGATGAGATGCTAAAACAGGCTATGGAAAGGCTTGCAAAACAAAACAGTCTCACTGTTCCGCAGATTTTACAGAAGTTAAAGGAAGATGGTGTTAGCGAGGAAACGTTCAAAAAAGATTTAAAGCGCCAGCTTCTTGTGCAACGCGTCATTGAGAGAGATGTGAAGCGCAGAGTTTCAGTACTGGAAAGTGAAATCGACGGAATTCTTAAAAATGCAGTAAAAGGCCAGCCAGATCGCCTTTACAACCTCTCACATATTTTGTTGCCACTGAATGAAGAGGCTACTCCTGCCGAGCTTGAAAAAGGCCTGGAACGCGGGATAAACCTGAGACGTCGTATTCTTGGCGGTAAAATTAGTTTTGAGGCGGCAGCAAAAAAATACTCTGGGGCCACAGACAGTGAGAGCAGCGGTGATTTAGGCTGGAAAACTACGGATCAATTACCTGCTCTTTTTGCCGATGCCCTGGAGGGTATGCAAGAGGGGGATATCAGCGAGCCACTCGTTAGCCCGAGTGGGGTACACCTGTTGAGACTAAACCAGCTGAAAGGGAGCAAGCAACAGCTGGTAAAACAAACACGCGCAAGACATATACTCTTTAAGGCAACGAACAAGGTTGATATCGAACACGCCAAATCAGAAATGCTGAAAATCCGGAAACGTATCCTCGCCGGGGAAGATTTTGGCAAACTGGCCACAGAAGTATCCCAGGATTCAGGAAGCGCTATAAAAGGCGGCGAACTGGGCTGGTTGAATGAGGGAGATACAGTGCCGGCTTTCGAGCAGGCACTGGATGCTCTGCAAGTTGGCGAGATCTCCCAGCCCATCGTCAGTCCGTTCGGTGTGCATCTGATTCAGCTGGAGGAAAGAAGGATGCTGGATGTCAGTGAGCAGAAACGTCGTGATGCCATCAGGCAACAGATTGGTAAACGAAAGGTTGCCGAAAAATACGACCAGTTTCTGAAGCAGCTGAAATCTGGGGCATTTATTGAGTATCGGGTTCCGGTTGATGAGATGTAAAAGACAGTGGAAGGGTAAAAGGGGAAAGACAAAAGTGAACCAGTACAGGTTTACCTAAAATCTTTCTCCTTTTACCTGATTTTTAGAGCGCATCATGGCCGGTTTCGCCGGTACGAATACGGATGACTCTTTCCAGATCACTGATAAATATTTTTCCATCACCGATTTTTCCAGTACCAGCTGAATCGACGATTGCTTCGATAACCGTATCAACCTGATCTTCGGTAATGGCAATCTCAAGTTTTACTTTTGGCAGGAAATCGACGATGTATTCAGCACCACGGTAAAGTTCAGTATGGCCCTTCTGGCGGCCGAAACCCTTTACTTCGGTAACTGTAATGCCCTGGATTCCTATATTGGCGAGAGCATCCCTGACATCATCCAGCCTGAATGGCTTTATTATTGCTACGACCATTTTCATGATGATTCTCCTCTGATTGCGTCAATAGGGAAGTTTGCCTTAGATTGGTGGGAATGATCAAGTTCAGTTAACCGCAGAGGATGTAGAAATTCCCCGGCTACTTCAGAAGTACGAGTACATCGAAGCGGTCACTCACAACCCTCCCCCTGTTTTTCACGACACTCGTGTGTCCGTGTGTATCATGGAACACGCGAGAACGGTCAAGAAAAAAACGGGCACCAAAAGGCACCCGCAACAATCTTCAACAAAAAAACTAGACTTACAGATTATAGCCCCGTTCGTCATGTAGAGCGATATCCAGACCCTCGGTTTCCTGCTCTTCGGTGACGCGCAGGCCGATAATCACATCCACGACTTTCAGGATGATGAAGCTCACGATACCCGTGTAGATGATTGTGACCATAACACCGACGAACTGCTTGCCAAGCTGGGCGCCCATGGTTACGCCTTCCGCAAAACCGACACCACCGAGTCCCTTGCTCACGAAGACACCGGTCAACATGGCACCGATAATGCCACCGATCGCGTGTACGCCGAAACAGTCGAGCGAGTCATCGTAGCCCAGGACGCGCTTGACCTTGACAGCGGCAATGTAGCAACCCACGCCAGCCGCAACACCGATTGCCAGTGCCCCGATGGGCCCAACGAAACCGGAGGCTGGTGTAATCGCCACCAGACCTGCGACTGCGCCCGAAGCGAGACCCAGAGCGCTAGGCTTGCCGTGACTCATCCATTCAAAGAACATCCAGGAAAGTGCGGCGGCGGCAGTGGCGATCTGAGTGACTGCCATAGCCATACCCGCAGTGCCGTCTGCTGCCAGCGCGCTGCCGGCGTTAAACCCAAACCAGCCGACCCACAGCATCGATGCACCAACCACCGTCAGGACCATGTTATTTGGTGCCATGGTAGTTTTAGGATAGCCCTTACGTTTACCCAACATCAATGCGGCAACCAGGGCGGCGATACCGGCGTTGATATGCACCACTGTACCACCAGCAAAGTCCAGTACTCCCATGTCGCTTAGCCAGCCACCGCCCCACACCCAGTGGGCGATCGGCGCATACACGAAGGTAACCCAAAGCCCCATGAACCAGAGCATAGCGGAAAACTTCATGCGTTCGGCAAAGGCGCCGACGACCAGGGCGGGGGTAATTATGGCAAAGGTCAGCTGGAACATGGAGAAAACCGATTCCGGGATCGTGCTACCGTCCAGCAGTGTATTCACGCCGACCCCGTCCATGAAGGACTTACCCAGTCCACCGATCCACTGTTGCATACTGCCGCCATCACCGAAGGCCAGGCTGTAACCGTATACTACCCACAGAATTGTGACCAAAGCGGTAATGGCGAAACATTGCACCATGACCGACAATACGTTCTTGGATCGAACCATGCCGGCATAGAACAGCGCCAGTCCGGGTATGGTCATGAAGAGTACCAGAGCGGTGGAAGTCAGCATCCAGGCGGTATCTCCAGAGTTCAGCGTAGGCACCGCCTCAACCACTACCACGGCCTCTTGACCGAACGCTAATGTAGGCAACCCTGCCAGGAGAGCGACAACCAGGCCGCTGTACAGGGAGGTACGAGTACTGCGTGGGACAGGACGCTGGGAGCGGCCACCTAACAGCTTTTTCATTTTGAATTGTATGAACATTGACATAGCGGTTGCTATGGATGCCATCTGGAAGAAGAAGCCAGATATACCGGAGTAACAGGAGCCGTCGGGCCGTTTGTTTATGTTAGTTGCCATGACTGCTACCATCCACATTACCAGCGTAGCGGTAATTAGGAAATAAAATGTATCCAGCGCGTAGCTTAGATTTTTGATACCTTCAATTGCTTCCACAATAAATTCCTCTCTAGTTTTTCAAAAAGTCGAGTTATAACGCATCAGCGTCTGTTTCACCTGTTCGTATGCGTACAACCTTGTCAACAGGTGTTACAAAGATCTTGCCATCACCAATCTTGTCGGTTCTTGCAACACCTACGATGGCTTCAATCACCTGGTCAACTACGTCAGCGTTAACAGCAATCTCAAGTTTGGCCTTTGGCAGGAAATCAACAACATATTCAGCGCCGCGATAGAGCTCGGTGTGCCCTTTTTGACGACCGAAGCCTTTAACTTCCGTGACGGTCATGCCAGTAATGCCAATTTCAGACAGGGCGTCACGCACGTCGTCAAGCTTGAATGGCTTGATAATGGCTGTGATTAGTTTCATATTTTGGTACTCCTTGGTAAATAATCAGGCACTGCGGTTCAGTGCTGTTGCCTGCTGGTTCATGATAATGGTTAAATATAGTAATCTCATATCGTTAGTAAGCAGAAATCATGCCAATGCCTGTTTTTATAAAAATATACATAAAAACAATCTATTATAATTAACAGGCTGTTAATAACGGGTATCTCTGCACTCTCTTATTGCTGTGATTGAGCAATAATTCACCATTCTGGTGCATGCGCTCAGTGTGTCTGTAATATTTACTCATAGCTGTTGATTTAATAGTGTAAAGTGTGGATGATCTGATCCTGTATGAACAAAAATAACTCAACCACGGATAGTTTTATCCGTTTCTTCGAAGCGGCTTTGCCTGCCGGTATTGCATCAGCAATACGTGATAATTTGCGGGCAGCTGCGAACAGTGCCTTCGAAAAAATGGATCTGGTGAGTAGTGAAGAATTCGAGGTGCAAAAACGTGTTTTGCTACGCACCAGAGAGAAGCTCGATCAGCTCGAACAACAGGTGGAGCAACTTGAGAAGCAGTTGCAGAAGTAATTATTCACTCGACACTGGATGTCGATCATGGAAAGACAGCACAGGAAGGGATTCCACTTATGTCACTTGCAATTATCTACTCGCGTTCAGCTGATGGAGTGATGGCTCCGCAAGTGTTTGTGGAAGCGCACTTATCTAATGGTTTGCCATCGCTATCAATCGTCGGATTACCCGAAGCGGCAGTAAAAGAAAGCAAAGACAGGGTTCGCGGAGCATTATTGAATTCCGGTTTTGAATTTCCTCCCCGGCGCATCACGATCAATCTGGCTCCTGCAGACATTCCGAAGGAGGGTGGTCGTTTCGATCTGCCGATTGCTATTGGGATACTGGCTGCATCGGATCAGATTGCACATACTCATCTTGATAGATACGAATTTTCGGCTGAACTGGCATTGAGCGGAGAGCTGCGTCCGGTAAGTGGGATATTGCCAGCAGCGCTACAGGTTGTCAGACAGGGCAGAATACTGGTTGTGGCAAAACAGAATGGCCAGGAAGCCGCTCTGGTCGAAGAATGTGATGTACTGGCACCGACGACATTGCTGGAACTTATTGCTCACTTAAATGGACAGCAAGTCCTGACACAGGTTGAACTGAATACATCCAGCACCAAATATGCAAGCTACCCAGACCTTGCCGAAGTTCGTGGCCAGCACCAGGCGAAGAGGGCACTGGAAGTCGCCGCAGCTGGAAACCATAGTCTGCTGATGTCAGGACCGCCGGGTAGTGGCAAGACTATGCTGGCCAGCAGATTGCCGGGTATTTTGCCCGCGATGAGCAGGGATGAAGCATTACAGACGGCTACAATCTATTCCATTGGTAAACAGGGTATAGATATGAGCAGCTGGAATCAGCGTCCAATTCGTGCACCACATCATACATCTTCTGCTGTTGCACTAGTTGGCGGTGGCTCAAAACCCAAACCGGGAGAGATTTCACTCGCACACAACGGGGTATTATTTCTCGACGAATTACCTGAATTCGGTAGACGTGTGCTGGAGGTATTGCGTGAGCCGATGGAGTCCGGTGTCATTTCAATATCACGAGCGGCAAGCCAGGCAGAATACCCGGCACGGTTCCAGTTTCTCGCAGCCATGAACCCTTGTCCTTGCGGATATTTTGGCGAGTCGTCAGGACGATGCCGGTGTACCGCGGATCAGATACAGCGTTATCGGGCACGATTGTCGGGGCCATTGATGGATCGAATTGATCTACAGGTAGAGGTACTGGCGGTACCGGTGGATGTCCTGTTAGACGATCAGTATCAGGCAGAGAGCAGTGAAGTGGTGCGACAGCGTGTTTCGACGGCAAGGCAGAGGCAACTGGACAGGTCAGGTGTGATGAATTCGCAGTTAACAAACCAGCAGCTGGATCATCAAAGCAGGATTAGCAGCTCCGCCCGTAGTTGCCTGGCTGACGTAATTAGCCGACTTGGTCTGTCTGCACGTTCATTTCACCGGCTGCTGCGAGTTGCCAGAACCATTGCAGATCTGGCTGATTTTGATGAGGTCGAGCAGCAACATATAGCCGAAGCTATACGTTACCGCTCACTGGACCGTTATTCAAACCTGAATCAGTAACTTCCTGACGGTTCCTGGCACAAGCTCTTGATTCCACAGCGGTTTAAAAAATACCCGCTTAACCTATGGGTGAAGCTAAGATTTTTTAATTCCACTGTGAAACCAATATCTTGCACCATGATCCCGACACGAGGCTACGGATTCAGGTTAAAGAAAATGACATAAGAAAAGATGATGGCGTAAATCAGTAAAAAAACGACGAAATTCTGATCACCGTGGTTGGTGCGCAGTGTATCCCAGTTAAAATACCAGAGGGTGTTTGTATCACTGACCCCTTTAGTTGGCAGGAATGAGCGAACCTTGTTACGGTAGTCATCATAACCCTCGAGTAGACCGATAAGCCGAGCCTCTTCACGATTGACGCGGTTGACCATATACAAAACGTAGATCACAGTGTAGATAAGTACGAGCCAGATGTTGTCAAGCAGGATAATTAAACCCAAACCCAGAAAATAGCGACCCAGATACATGGGGTTTCTGACAATGACATAAGGCCCACGTACAGTCAGCTCCACGTTTTTGATTAATGACGCAAAGCTCCAGGTCTGAATTATTTCCCCAAATAGTGATACCAGAAAACCTGACAGCAGATAGTCTGTGTTCATGTAACGTAACAGTAAAAAAAGTACCAGAAGACCAAGCAGGTAGCGAATTTTTAGCCAGTTTTTACGTAGAGTGGGATTATTGAAGAGGTCAGAAAACATCGCCGCAGCCTGTGAAACATTCTGTTGTAGTGGTTCAAGGCTGAACATTCTAACCGATTTATGGATGCCAGTGTGGTCTAACGAATTATGCGTGTGCCCGTTATTTGGAGGCAGTGGAAACTTCTGTACGTACTGTGGCCAGGCATCGGTCAAAGCTCATCCATGCTGGAAGTTCTTTCTTCATTGTTTTGTTCAGTCGCCGATTCAGACCGGAAAGCTCCAGTTTATAGGGAATGAGTCTATTCTCAGGAAGATAAATGATTAATGCAGATAATTTCAACAGGTCATCCAGTGCTTTTTCGAGTTCAGACAGATGGAAGGCCGTCAGTTTAGGAGATACCTTTTTAAGCTTATCAGCAGGTATTTGGATAGTAGGTAGAATCTTACCAATGATCGGGGTTGCGATATCGCCTGATACTGTTTCTGCAGTACTCATCAAGGATTCAGGATCTTCTTCTGTAAGTTGATCCGGTTCGACTCTTCTCGGCTTTTCGCGCCCAGATAAAACATTTTCAACTAATACCATTTTCTTCAGCAGCTGATCGAACCTCATTTGATCCGGCTCTTCTGCAAGTCTTGCATTAATTTTATCTAGTTTGTTACGTAAAGGTATGCGTTGATTAATCGTGTAGGTTGTCTGATTGCCACCGCTGGTCTGGATATTACGGATACGATCTTCTAGCTCATTGGCCTGCTTTCTGATCCGTAACAGTGACTGATTATAGTCAGAAACTATTTTGTTGGCATTCTGAGTAATGGGAAGGGCAAGTCTTGCAAGTTCACGAAAGCGGAAAATCGCATCCCTGATATAGAATTCCATATTCATCTTCTTCCAGGAACGAATTGAATATTGTACGTCGTCATAGGAGGTAGTCAGGGGTCGCTCAGAAAATTCATAACCGACGCTGGTAAAGGCACGGAGAAAAGTAATGCGCGCATCGGGTTCAACCAGGCAATGTGAAAGAACCTTGTTTATTTTTTCCTTATTTGCAACATTTGTTACGACGGGTTTTTTCTCTTTGGCGAGTTTTGTAGTGCTCTTTCTGCTAGTTGTGTTCTTTACGGTTTCAATAATCTGATCATTGAGTGCAGGCATAAATTCAGGGAAAAAGATGCCGGCAACTTTCCATCCTACCAGGAACAGAAAGAGGAAAAGTAAAAAACTGAATAATAGATTCTCCTTGAGAAACTTGCCGGGTGCGATTTTCTTTTTGGTAGCACCACCATACATTTTCTCGATGACACTTTCCATATTCTGATCTTCATCTTTAACCCGAAAAGATTCGATATTATTGATCAGATATCGTCGGACAGAGCTGTTCGACCACGCATTCCGGACGATGTTTTCGGGTTTTTTTACGGTATCCAGAATAGATTTAATGGGGCCTTCAGAATGCTCGTCATCATCACTTTCAGGGTCCTCAGTGGGGGTCTTGGGCGCAGTATCAGCCTGCATCTCTTCTTCAAATTCTGCATCAGAGATACCGGTAGCCAGCATTACCGGCTCAACGTCTTCTTTCTTTGCAGAGGCTTCAGTGGCTTCTTCTGAAGGAGAATCTACAGCTGGTTCATCAGGTACTTTTGTTGCCAGCGGATTTTTAACAAAAAGCAGGTGTTCAGTAGCTTCTGGTTTATCTACTGTTGCATCTGCCAGTGCTTCATCTGAGGGAGGCTTCTCAGTTGTCTCACTGTTGTCCTGGTTTAAATCTTCAGTGAGACTATTTGAAGGTTTTACATTGTTGCCCCCTTCCAGGGACAGGTGAGAGGTATCAATGGCAGGGGCATCAGGTTCCCGTTCACTTTCCAGAGTGGTGCCAGATTGCCCCGGCGACTCATCAAGTGTGAGATGTGAGGTATCGATATCCACATTTTCTTCAAGTGGTTTTTCATCGAGCAAAGGCTTTTCATGCGAATTACTGGTGGTTAATTCAGATTTCGCGGCCTCTTCTGATGGTGTATTGTCTTTTTTATCAGCCATATAGCAATTATTAGCAGTATCGCCCTGTCTGTCCAGCTTGTCTCATGCTTCCTTAGAGAATAAAAGCCCAATAATGAATGGTAACTTTTAGTTTTACGCGCCGGACCTGTAATTTTCAAGTGCAATACCGATCGCCTGTTCTCGTCTACTTTTTAACTGACGCTGTATTTCCCTACCATTCGTTTCTGAACTGACCAGGTCTTCGATGTCAACCTGTTTCGCTGCCGCAAAGCAGATCCTGAAAATATCCGCCTGTGGATAGGTTGAATTTTCTAAGCCAGGCCTGCCCCTGGCATCTGCTTCACAAGCCAATAGGAAGTCATCCAGTCTCTGTGGCCGTCGAAATACGTCCAGTGCTTGCAGAACTTTCAGTATAGTCGATATTCGCAGTTCAGTGGCACGATGGCAATGGCTATGGTATTCGCATACCAGTTCTGCCATTTGTCTGTGCCCAGCAGGAATACGAAGTCGTTCACACAAGTTCCTGATCAGTGCCAGCCCTCGGGTCTCGTGGGCGATATGTTTCGGTAAACGGGAGAAAGCTGTCGTTCCTTTGCCAAGGTCATGGCAGAGAGCGGCAAAACGGACAGAATTGCCGGCACCAAATTGTGCAGCCATATCAATTACCATCATCGTATGCACCCCAGTATCAATCTCCGGGTGGTGAACTGGTGTTTGTGGAACACCAAATAAGCGGTCGACCTCTGGCAATAATACAGCTAGCGCATTGCACCGCCTGAGTGTAAGGAAGAACACAGAAGGTGTCTCTTCATCCAATGCGCCGCTGATTTCGTTCCATACGCGTTCGGCAACCAGCTCATTTACTTCCCCGGAGGTGACGATCTGTTTTAACAGCTGCTGGGTCTCTTCAGCTATGGTAAAGTCGAGCTTTGCATAGCGGGCCGCATAGCGTGCGATACGCAACAGCCTGACCGGATCTTCGATAAAGGCATCCGAAACATGACGCAACAGGCCATTTTTTAAATCATCTCGGCCGCCATATGGGTCGATGATATTGCCTTTGTTATCCTGTGCCATGGCATTGATAGTGAGATCCCGGCGTGCGAGATCCTCTTCTAGCGTGACATCTGGCGATGTGTGAAAAACGAAGCCATGATAGCCGTGACCACTTTTCTTCTCGGTCCGTGCCAGAGCGTATTCTTCCTTTGTTTCCGGGTGCAGGAAAACCGGAAAGTCCTTGCCGACAGGTTTATAACCCAAATTAATCATCTGTTGCGGTGTCGCACCGGTAACTACCCAGTCATTATCCCTGGAAGCTTGCTTGAGTAAGCTGTCACGCACAGCACCGCCAACAAGATAGATTTCCATGCGTTAGGGTCCCTCTATTCAGCCCCAGATGCCTTATCCTGGATATGGTTCAGCAACCGTATACCTCTCTATAGGCTTCTATTTCTGAAAGTATGTCAGATTTTTCTGACTCCTGCTGCAGCAGTTCCACCAGATCTTCCAGCGTGGCAATGCTGAAGACTGGCAGGTTTTGTTCCTGCTGCAGTAATTGCAATGCTGAAGTGTCACTGTCGGCAGTCTTTTCCTGACGATCTAGCGCGATGACAAAGCCTGCAGCATCGGCCTTACTCTCCCTGATCAGTTTTATCGAATAGGCGGCAGACAGGCCGGCTGTAATGACATCGTCAATAATCAGGACCTGGCCCTGCAGCGGTGCACCAACGATATTGCCGCCTTCACCGTGATCTTTTGTCTCCTTGCGGTCGAAGGCATAGGGAATATCCAGTCCGTGATAGTCCGACAGGGCAATAACCGTCGCAGCAGCAATGGGAATACCCTTATAGGCAGGGCCAAATAACATGTCGAATTTGATGCCTGATTGAATAATGGCACGGGCATAAAACCGGCCCAGTTGGGCCAGGCCATTACCGCTATTGAACAGGCCCGTGTTGAAAAAATAGGGGCTGTTCCGACCTGATTTCAAGGTGAACTGGCCAAAGCGCAATACTCCGGATTGAATGGCGAAATCAAGAAACTCTCTGCGGAAGTCCTGCATGGCGATGGCTCATATTTTTATATAGATTTGAATATGGCATTCTATAGGCAAGCAGGTGGAATGAAAATGGTCTCGTTGATATATACAAAGTAATATGTGATCAGGAGGAAAGCGGAACCATGAGAATAATAACCACCAACACTAATGGCATACGTGCGGCCGGCAGGAAGGGTTTCTTTGACTGGATGTTGAGGCAGCGCGCAGATGTCGTCTGTATCCAGGAAACCAAGGCACAGGAATTCCAGCTGACGGATAAATTATATCATCCGCCAAGTATGCATAGTTTTTTTCACGATGCTGAAAAGAAAGGCTACAGCGGCGTCGCATTGTACTGTCGTCATCAGCCCGATAAGGTAGTTTATGGGTTGGGTTGGCCGGATATCGATGCTGAAGGCAGATACATCCAGGCGGACTATGGCAATCTCAGTATCATTTCACTCTACATGCCTTCCGGTTCCAGCAAAGAAGAAAGACAGGACTTCAAATACTATATGATGGAGAGGATGAAGCCGCTACTGCTTGATATGCGAGCCTCCAGCAGAGAATATTTGATCTGTGGCGATTTGAATATTGCGCATAAGCAGATTGATCTAAAGAACTGGCGCAGCAACCAGAATAATTCTGGTTTTCTGCCCGAAGAACGTGCATGGATGGACTGGTTGATTGATGAAGCTGGGTATGTAGATACATTCAGGCTGCTGGAGCCGGGAAAAGGGCAGTATACCTGGTGGTCGAATCGCGGACGGGCCTGGGACAACAATACAGGTTGGCGTATCGACTATCAGATTGCTACCCCGGCTATAGCCACTAAAGCCGTAGCGGCTTCTATTTATAAGAAAAAGCGGTTTTCAGATCATTCACCATTAATAATAGATTACGATTATGATTTACAAAGTTCTGGCTAGTCTGGCAGGTTGAATAATTATAAAGAAGTATAAAATGAATCCCGCTAAACGTTCATTCCTTATAACATTGTGTTTAATGCTATCTATCGGCCTGCTGCATGCTCCACAGGTTTATGCAGAAACTGTCGCTGTAATTGATTCAGGGGTCAATCCAGATCATGCTGACCTTGCTGGTAAAATTGTTCCTGGAGTGGATCTGGTTGATGGGGATAACAACCCTTTTGATGAAACACCCGAGCAGCATGGAACTACTGTGTCACGGATTATTGCCAGTGTGCATGGGCAGAACAGAATTATGCCTATACGGGTTCTTGATGCGGGTGGATTTTCCCCTGAAGCAATAGTTATCGGTGGCGTAAATATTGCCACCAGTAGTGACCCCAGGGTGATCAACCTGAGCCTGGGCAGCCCTACAAACACATATAGTCAGGCGCTTACAGTAGCAATGCAGAATTCGGCTCGGGCCGGAAAATTACTGATAGTTGCTGCGGGTAATGGTGGGCAGGCAAATCCGGCCTTTCCAGGCAGTCTTGCATCACTGTTTGGAGGGTTGGCGATAGCGGTTGGTGCGCTTAACCGAAGTGGATCGATCTCTGATTACAGCAACCGCGCCGGGAACAGTCAGAATTTCTATGTTGTTGCTCCGGGCTACTCTAATTTTTCAAGCTACATCGGTACCTCATTTGCAGCACCATACGTGTCGGGCACTGCTGCGGCTATCCTTGACCAGAACCCTCGTTTAAGCGCCCAACAGGTTGCGGAAATTATTTTTAACAGTGCCGATGATCTGGGAGCACCGGGTACAGATAAAATCTATGGACGCGGTAAGCTCAACACAGCTGCAGCACTACAGCCACAGGGGGATATAGGGCTAGCAGGTGACTCCAATGATAGTGGTAGCTCAGGCGCACTGGTAGCCGGTCTGGTTGTTGGTGCAGGTGTGGCGGCGGCGATAATTATCCGGAACAAATCACTCAAAAAGGCGGTGGTTGTTGATAGCTACAACCGACCCTATCAGATTGATCTGGGTGGATTAATAACAGTACGCAGCGATGGCCTGACCATGGAACGGATGATGCAAAATCTACGGCGTACGACAGAAACTGCACAACTGTTGCTGTCTGACAGTTTGCAGATGGCCGTCTGGTATGACCGTAACCCGACACTTCGTCTGTATGCATTGCCCGAGCTGGAAGATGAAGAGAATATTGAGAACTGGTCAATGTCGCTACATCAGAGAGGTCGGAACGGCGCCTACTACGCGTTAAATTTAAATCTTGATCCACGCCAGTTTTTTGGATTGGCCGAAGAGACTAGCGGAATCCCCCTGTTTGATCGACGTAATCTCACTGCCCCCTATGCCGGTTTTGCCGCCAGTGCCAATATGGCGCTGGCAGGCTACAAAACAGCGAGCGGTATAGATGTCAAACTGGGGGTCGTCAGCATGGATGATAAAAGTGACTTCGGAGTGAAAAGCAAGTCTGTATTACTTGAGGGCAGCATACAGCCCCACGAGAAGCTTAGACTGGGGCTGCAGTTCTCTGGCCTTAACGAGCAGGGTAGTCTATTTGGCGGTGCTTCGGTCGGTGCTTTCAGTGTTGATACGTCTGAAACCATTGCAGCAGGGTTTACTGCGAAGCTAAAGTTGAATCGGAAGATTTCAATTCATTCCATCTATTCCCAGGGGATTACTCTGGTCAATGACAGGAAGAAAGGACTGTTGCAGCAATTTACAGGCATACGCAGCAGCAGTTATGCCATGGGCATATCAGGCACCGGCCTGATAAGAAAAAACGACCGGGTCAGCCTGACATTATCGAGTCCCCTGCATGTCAACCGGGGTGAAGTATCACTCTCCGTACCAACAGGTATCGATTTTGCTACCGGTAATGCACTCAGGCAAACCGAACGTATTGATCTCGCCAGCACAAAACGGGAAACAGATATAGAACTGGGTTATCACCTGCCGTTAGGGCGGCAGTCAGGCCTGGCGGCCTATCTGATTTATCGAACTGATCCGAATGGGTTGGGTGAGCAGATGGCTCGTGGGAGGTATGGCACGATGGTTAATTTTTCTTCCAGGTTTTAGGGGTTTCTTTTTTACTTGTTTTTCTTGAATTGATTCGTGCTTTTCGCCCTTTATGGGCGAGTTACTTTTACTTTGCTTGCTCAAAGAAAAGTAACCAAAAGAAAGAGCACCCGCATGCTTGCCCTTCGGGTTCCCTGCGATGCTCAATCGAGCCGGCGGGATGTGAAACTCGCTGGCGCTCAGACAACACATCCCTTTTCTCCGGCTCAATCTCCGCTTCTCGGCAAGCCTGAACGGGATTTTTAAGATCAACACCGAACATCAAAAGCAAAAACGGTAGCTGCATTGTAGGTCCGAATTCATTCGCACAGGTTTTGTCCGAATGAATTCGGACCTACAAAAATTAAAATCATCATGGCTGCACCATCCAGTTATGAGCTCCCTTCCCCCTTTCCTCGGTTTTCTTACCCCTTCTGGGTCGTCGGGCGCCGCGCTAATCCAGCCCTGACTTCCAACGCTCGACGACACAAAAGGGGACAGAAAGTCGAAACCGGTGGCCTGATGCCAGACTCAAACAAACTGGTCTCCGGTAAACCCGAGGCGATTCACCCTGCCTGCTATTGAGCGATTGTCGATAAAAATCACACCATCGACGACATTTACACCAGAATCATCCAAATCCAGGGCTTGTTCATTGAACTGATGATGTTATGTGTGTTTACATAGGTGAATATGTATGGGTGTCTATTAATTCTTTTATTAATTCTTTTATGTTATCAACAGAAATAGAAATCCGCTTTTCACGCTTGGGCAACGCCATAACTGGATTGATATTCGGCGCTGTCTGCTATCTGTCT
>BDTD01000020.1 GCA_002897635.1 bacterium BMS3Abin11
TTATAGCTTTTACCATCCTGAGCAGTTAGTTCCATTTTGGAACTAACTGAATCCTTCACCAGCTCACCAGATGCAAAAATATTATTCAAGTGTTTGGTGATTGCAGGCCGCTGCACCCCAAAAAGCTCGGCAATTTTATCCTGAGTCAGCCAAATATTCTCATCCTTTAGAAATATCTCAACCTTCACTTTATTATCTGGCGTGGTATAGAGAAGGAACTCAGTAAAAGAATTTTCAAGGCTATTGTTAGTTTTTATTCTGCTCATTCGAGTCGTCCTTGGTTTGGTAGATGAGGAATTGGGAGTTAGAATTTAGCACTAAGCTACCCTAGAAGGTTTAAATAATACCAGATTTTGAATTAATCAAATCAGGCATAATGCCAAGAAAACTAGGGTCGTATTCATAAGCATCTGTCCATGAGAAAATATTATCTTGAGAGCAATTAACAATAGGCCGTAAGTTTAATTTCGCTATTTTCTGCATCCAAAGTTGTACGGAGTTATTTTGCAAGTCTTGCCAATTCACAGGAAATCCATGTTCAAGTTTTTCTACTAATTTGGCGTCAATAATAACCGTAGCTGTATCGGAATCGATAACTCGATAAGTTGTTGATACCTCCTGGAACCCCTGTTTTTGTTCTTCAGACAACAGTAGTTCTGATTTATTTCTTTTCTCTGGAAACCGAGAAAGCTCTTTACGAATAGCTTTACTACAAAGCTCACTACTATCCACTTCGTCACTAACTATTTCTGACCACAGGTTATTCAAAATATCTGATGATTCAATAAAACCCGGATGATGATTGAGACCATCTTCAGAAAAAATAGAAAAATCAAATAACCGACCAAAAGATCGTATACCATGACGATTAATTCTCCCTGACACTTGCAAAAAACTGGTTACTGAACAAGTTTCTCGAAAACCAATGGCGAAGTCCAAATCGACACCTGCTTCAACACAACTGGTGGCAATTAAATACCAGGGACGGTGATTCCAGTCGCTATCACCTTGTCTATGGATTATTTCCTCCAGCATTCTATCTCGATCCTTGGGTGCCAGAACAGTCGATAGATGCAATACGACTTTATTGGATAATTTATTTTTCTTATCATCTAAGCTTTTTGCCAACGTATCTGCAATAACCGCTGCCGATTGCACTGTATTTAAAATCACCAAACACGATGGTTTGTCTTGATCGATAAATTCACCCCAAGTTTCATCTGATTGTATACGTTCAACTAGATCATCGCGCTTCAAAGGATTTCTAATTCGGTCAAAAATAACGCGTTGCCTTTCAAATTGTTGTGTTTTTATCCTCAATGATTCAGGCAGTAGGTCAGGCAAGGTACGCATACCTTCTTCACTAACTAAATAATCGTCTTTCCAAAATTTGACCATTGATCCTGATGAAAAAACAATGTTGCATCGCCAAATATCGACTAACTGTCTCATCCAATACCAACTGACATTTAACAGTTCAGCAGGCAGACAAGCATGCGATTCATCAATAAATATGGCAGAACCAACCACATTATGTAGCTTTCGAAGTTTTGAGGGGTTGGATGCAGCGAGTGTTTCAAAAAACTGTACAGCAGTGGTAACTACAATGGGCGCTTGCCAACTAGCGGCATATTTGCGCATATCTTTATCGCTGAACTCTGCTTTATGATGATGCGCAACAACAACTGATGTAGCATCTTCATTATTTAGAACGATAGCTTTGCGTAAAACTTTGACGGTTTGATCTATAATGTTAGAAAATGGTGCAATGACGAAAATTCTGCTGGAATTATCTTTAATTGCACAACGAAGCAAGTAAGCCATTACCGAGGTTGTTTTTCCTAAGCCTACCGGTGCTGAACAAGCAACTAGACGAGATTCAAATAAGTCTGTATCAAAACAGTGTCGATAAAATTCTCCCCGCATCAGGTTACGATCGCTTTGAGGGTCACTGCTCGAATCAACTATGCTTAAAATATACCTATCCAAAGCCAATAAACGTTGTGTCCAGCAAGTTTTAGCTGGCTTAAAACGTGTCATGAGAATATCTTGGCTATAGCAAGCAGCACTGCTGTGATCAGCATCGACTAAACAAGACAACATCAAACGAGACGTTAAACTACTGGAGAGTAATTGCAAACTAAGCTGCGGCCATTGGCCACAAGATTCAATCTGTCTCTGTTTATAAACTTCAATCCTTTCATTCGTGGTGATTATAGCCTCTTTGTGCTTATCAAAATCAGCCGTGAGTTTGTCTCGGTGATGGCGCCGACCTCTTAGGCTGTAAGGCGACAAAGTTAGATGGGATTTTTTCCGTAGTTGTTTGATGAAATATTTTTCAGTTTTTTTACTCGGTAACCCTGGTGCATGATGACCGCGGATCAACCAGGCCAACAACTCATTTTTCATTTCATCAGCAACTGCAACCCCTGCATCAATATGATCCACTGGCAAACGACCTGAATCCACGCCACGAAATATTCGTTGAATTGACTCATCCAGTTTACCCATGTCGTGCAACATCAGTGCTGCTTTGAATGTTATTCGTAGCTCAAGTTTTTCCGAATCAACCAACGTATAAAATGACAGCAGGTAGTCAAATAAATCTAATCCATAACCCAACACCTCCTCAATATGATCAGTATATCGATGAGCTTCCAGCTCAGGTTTTGCCCTGGGAGGTGTATGAGCAAGGTAATACATTATTCGTTCGCTAGATCAAGAACATCTTTAAACCGATCTAACAGATCACCCAAATCGTCTCGCTCAGGAATAGCGTAATCATTTGCTGATGTAGATTGTGTCAACCCTGATTTTAATTTAGGCGTTAAGGCATTAATAAACAGATGCTCAGGACAGGAACCCAAGGTATTTTTATGCTCAGCAAACCACGCATGTAAAACTGAGATTTGTGGACGAATTGCTGAAGCTGTATGCTGATAAACATACGGCAGCATGAATTTGAGTAGCTCTAAATCTTCGGCAGTTGCCCCCGTTTTTTTAGCAATACTTGGATTCACAAAAATAGGAATGCAATAGATGCCGTGCTGCACCACTCGAAAGGCCAAAGGTGCCATACCACGATCTTTACCAGCCTCTACACCAGACTTGTTGGTATTGGTCATCCGAACAACCTCAATAGGTGCAATCGACATTCCCACGCCCATTTGGGTTGTTCCTGTATTAATTAAATGAGCATAACCCCCTTCTTCTTTTTTCTTCTTTTGCTCTTTGCTTAGTTCAGAGTCTTTCAATGATTCCAAAAAGGTATTGCCAAACATGCGAGCATCCCAGTAGGTTTTCATAAACTCTTCTTTATCCATTGCTTTGATGGCATCTCGATCACGCCCCTGCTCTTCCAATATTTTGAATTGATTTTTCGTTTCTGCACCCAGATTTAGCTGCTTCTTGGCCACAGCAAAAACCTCAGAATCGTCACTAATTAAATCCCGTAACTTACGTTTCAGCGAAACAGGTGAGATCATTCCCAGGCCGTCTAGCTCACGAGTTCTTGGTTCTGATTCCATATCTGGATCACCATTCGGGTTCGACATAGTGACATCTAAAACCAATAAGCCAACATGGCGATTAAAAGGTGCATTCATGAGTTTTCTCCTTGATTATTACTTGATTCGGTTGATGTTTTTTTCTGTTCAAAAGGGCGCCCCGCTAAATAGCCGAGCATTAGTTCGGCTTTGTATGTGTCGGAGTTGGCTATAGGGCTTGACAGGAATTCGTTTAAAGACTTGGCCTGTTTACTCATCCAGATTTGAGCAAAAATAGCCGCAGTTATCGCCTTATCTTCTGATCGAATATTTTTAGCCATTATTCGCTTAACCCATGAGTCATAGGGTTTTCGACGAGTTGCTAAAATAGCCATCGCTCTAATCGGGTTTTGTAAGGCCATGCCATAAATCTGATTCCCTAGCAAAGAACTTGGAATATCACCTTTGCGTTCACTTTTGCAATAACCGATATGCAGCTCATCCATCGCAGAACATAACTGCCCTAGCTGAAAAGCAAAATCTTTCATATAGTTCTCCTTTCTTCGTCCAATTTTAAATAAAAGTACAGTCATCAAAGTGACCGCACTCAAAGCTTGTGTGTTATTTATAATGTTGGTTTTTACATGAGCCTTGGCTTGCAATACCCACTGCAACCTGCTCAAAGCACAATAGTTTAATAAGGGCTGATATTGCTCCGCGATACGTTGCAAACTACGTTTTGCCAAAGCTTGGTTATCTTGCCCAAGAAATAACTTCATCACATCAGCAAAGCTAATGCCGGGCAGATTTGTAGTGGCACTGCCATCACGAATATATTTTTGACGTGACAAATACATCACCTGCTGCGGGCTAATCGCCCAGGGTGAACACATCTGTTTTTCTTTTTTGTGTGTCAGAGCAAGTAGTTTGAAACTGGGCGAATTTTGACAAGCCTGTTTCCACTGTTCAGCCGCATGTTTCAATTTCCCAACTTTGGTCGTCGTACTGAAATTGATTTTACGGTTAGCTTTATCTAAAACTATGATCTCGGCAAAATCGACCACCGCATCAAGACTCAAGTTCTTGCCCCTGAACGAGGCTAGCACCGACTCGGTTGCATCAAGGTAATCATCAAAATCATCGACTTCTGACTCACCTGTAATCAAGGGTGTAAGCGTCAGATCCCATTCCTCCTTGCAATAGGCCAGCAACAAACTGGGTGATGCACCAAGGGTTGAGGGCAGCTTTGCCCAATTTTTATCTTTGAATTTTGCTGAATTAATAAAGGCGATACTGGCCGCCAGCTCCTGGCTAAGTTTGTCGGAAATAGGAAAAGCCGCCCCGCCCGAAACACCGTATCGTTTAACTGTAGGGCCGCTGGTTGTAGCATTTTTAGCAAATAGAGTAGTGCTTCCTACAATGTTTAATTTTTCTTTTGGAAATATATCATATACAACCTGCCCAATATTTCCTGTTAGGGCGCACTCGTCATTTCGAATCTTCTTATTGGTTTTCGATTCTGCTGCGAATAATGCCAAAGAAAGACCCGCGACCCTATCTCTGGATGATGCGTAGATATCGATGTCAACGTCCGGAAAATAATCGAGCATCAGTGTAACTCGCTTACCATCTTTAATTTTACCTTTTGACGTTACATCATCGCCAAATAACAGGGTGCAAATATCTTTTAAAGTGTATTTATCTGCCCCTTGTAGAGCTGATTCAATCAACAGGCTTGCAACTTGCTCAAGTATCTCTACGCCAGTTTCTGTTTGGCTGTATCGTTCAAATAACTGATAAACTTCTTTGCAATCATCATTGCCAGCTAATTGATCTTTACGCGCCAACACTTGCTTGCGATAACTAGGCCAATTACCGATAAGGGATAAATCAACTAAATAATTTTGTGAGGCGCATTTAATTAATTTTCGATAATCTTCTTCGTCAGGGTTGCTGATTTGTTTTTTCCAGGCAAGATATTCCACATGCCCCTCTGCCAAGAGCAAGGGATAAACAACCTTAACCGCCGGAAACTGGTTTTTGTTACCATTCCCCAGTGACCAGCTATTCTGTATTTGCTCTTTGGTCATTAATTTAACCGAGGTCACTTGGCCTTGCTTATCCAGCATCACTCGAAATGTTGTACCCATCCCAGGCGATTGAATATCGTTATGTTTAATCGCTGGCGATTCTCCGATAGCTTTCAATCCCTGATAGATTGAATAGAGTTCATTCAGCATAATTAAACGCCCCCTTTTTAATCCAGACTTCTTCACCTTGCTGGAATCGTGGTTTGTACCGTCCATTCACGGCTTTATCAAAAACCTGATTAAGCACTGATACTAAATCCAAATTAATTTCAGTATCAACCTCAGTTGCATCAGGAAGAGATTCATCATCACGAAGTGGCCCCCAATAACTGGGTACAAACTCATTCCAGCCAAGCGCAGGTGTTTTGTGACATTGTCCTTTTTTTAATCGACGTTTAAAGATTGCTTCCAAAGCATGACAAGGGTTGTTGCCATTTTTTAGATGCTGACCACTGCCATTCTCGACAACACCATAAATCCGATAACAAACATCAGTCAAGATTAAACTCGAAAATTGAAAGTTAACCTTTTTCTTATCCTTCAGTGGGCCACGATAATTATTGGTATAACATTGAAAATTCATCACGCCACCCGATGAGTCTTTCCTCTTGCATATCTCCACTTTCGTAGGTCGAATCCATGCCTTGCCATCATTAAAAAATGCCACCGATTCAAATATTCCCTTCACTGCAGACCATGTTGGTACTGGGTAGCTTGTCGGTGTTGCCCCAGTATCAGGTCGAGACCACATTGCAAAAGGGCCGGATATTTCCATTGCTATTTCGTATTTGCTCATTTAGGCACTCCTTATGTTGAAATACTCAGTCAAACAATTCACGGTTCTTTAGCTTCACTATAATAAACTTATTCATTCTACCAACCCGGTATTCATTCGCTTTCCGGTTTTGTTAACAACTGAACATCCCGCCAGGACAACAATCGCGCATCCGAACGCTGCTGGGTTGTTTCGCCGCCGTAAACCAATTGTTTTGTAATGCTGCGTTCACGGTTTTTATTTTGTTTCAGGTTGGCAAAGGTGTTCAGGTTTTTGAAGAAATAGGTGTTGACGGTGGCGGACGATTTTATTTCGATGGCGTTGAGTTGTTCGCCACAGTCTATGATCAAGTCTATTTCTAGTCCGCGTGTTTCTCTGTAGTGATACAGGTCGGGTTGTTCTCCATTGTGAACCAGTGCTTTGCAGGCTTCTGCTGCAACCCAGCTTTCAAAAATTGCACCTCTTTGTGGATGATGACGAAGTTGTTCTGGTTCTCGTATGCCGAGCAGATAGCAAACCAGGCCACTATCTAGAAAATGTAATTTGGGCGCCTTGATAACCTGTTTCCTTACGTTAGTGTGCCACGCGGGTAGTTGTTGAATGATGTAACTGGTTTCGAGGATGGATAACCATGCGCGGGCGGTGTTATGGCTTATACCAGCATCGTTACCGAGTGACGATAAATTTATTTCCTGTGCGGTGCGGCCTGCGCAGAGTTTCAGAAAGCCTGAAAAATGCTGCAAGTCACTAACGTTAATGACTTGACGGACATCTCGCTGGATGTAGGTGGCCACATAATCGGCCAGCCATTGTTGTGGGGGGATTTTCTGGTCGTAAATTCTGGGGTAGGCACCTTGCCATAGTGTGGTGAAGAATTCATCGGGTGCATTCTTAAAGGCGAGCAATTCTTCCCGATTGGGTGGCAATAAAGTGAGTATGCCGCAGCGCCCTGCCAATGATTGTGCTATCGATTGTGATAAGCCGAAATGCTGTGAGCCGGTGAGTATGAACCTTCCGGGTTCTGGCCGGTCGTCCACATCGCTTTGCATATAATTGAGTAGTTCAGGCGCATGCTGAACTTCGTCGATAATGGCACCTTCGGAATATTCGGCCAGAAATCCTCTGGGGTCATTATGTGCGTAGTCTCTATTGTCTATGGCTTCCAGCGAGACATAGGCTTTGTCTGGAAAACTTGCCCGGCACAGGGTGGTTTTACCGGACTGGCGTGGACCGGTAACCACCACAACGGGGTAATAAGTCGCGAGTTCTGTTATTTTTGTTGCTAATTTACGCGGTATCATGATTTGAGTCTGATCCGATGTGCATGGATTGTCAATCCTGCTTACAATTAATGCATAAAACTTATATCCTCTTTAAATGTCGATTGCACTAAAAAACCAACTGTACGTATCGAAACTGACGAAAATATCAAGGCAGATATAAAAAACACAGCTAAAAAGGATTTGTATTCCGAATTAAAAAAACTAAAGCAGTTAAAAGATGATGGTCTTATTACGCAGCAAGAATACGACAAAGAGAAGAAGGAACTTTTAGAGAAATATTAAATGGCAATATAACAATCTCATCCAGTCGGACAGTCAAAAGGCTCACGATTTTTGCATCCGCAAAAAATCGCGCCCCTTTTGCCTGCCGCTGATGAGGGCGTTAGCCCTTGCAAAAAAAACAATAACTTGTACAATTGTCTGCATGAAGATTATATCTGACACAAATATCCTATTGGCTGTAGTATTTAATGAACCTGAAAAAGCAAATATTATCCAGCTTTCATCTGGAAACGAAGCAATAGGACCAGAAATACTTCCATATGAAGCTGGAAATGCTTTATCAGCAATGATTAAAAGAAGACAAGTAACACATAAAGAGGCGTTGGATGCGTATAAATTACTAAGCAATATCCCAGTGCGCTTACTTAGTGTAGATATTATTCAAGCATTAAAAATAGCAATGGACTTTAACATTTATGCATATGATGCTTACTTTCTACAGTGTGCTATAGAGCAAGCCAGCCCCTTACTTACGCTTGATAAAGGCATGAAAAAAGTAGCAAAAGCACTAAATATTGAAGTTATGGAGTAATAAAATGAAAGTATTCACATACTCAGAAGCACGTCAAAATCTGTCTAAACTCCTGATACTCGCACAAAAAGAGGAAGTAGAAATACGCAGAAGAGATGGGACAATATTTTCTTTAAAATCAAAAAAAAAGAAGAGACCATCTCCTTTTGATGTCCCAGGAATTCAGACAAAAGTAACCACAGAAGATATTCTTGACGCAGTTAAAGAATCAAGATTGGGCTAACAACACGCTTAAATTCGTTCCAGCCTACGGCCTCCACCGGACGCGTGAACGCGCCGTTTAAGGAAAAGGGGGACGGAGTTAAAATAATAAAATAAGGACTTTCGTGCGGTGAATAACAATGAAAACGGAAAGAGAGGATATCTTATCTTATTATTTTAACTCCGTCCCCCTCTTTTACGTCCCCCTCTTTTCACTGGCGTTTTGTTAATGATGGTATCTTGTCTTGCATTGCTTTCTCCTGATTAAATAGTCAGAGAGAGCTTCGTGCAAGGTGAATCAGAATAATAGTGTGTGGTTTATTTTGCGCTTACTATAAAACAACTCAAATCCACACGGAGGTGGACAATGGCTCGACTACCAAGATTTACGATACCAGGTGTTCCGCAACACATCATACAACGTGGTAATAATCGCCAGCCCTGTTTCTACGCAAAGGAAGATTATAGGCGATATCATAACGATTTAACTGAGCCAATAAAAACCAGGCGATTGTTCATGCCTATGTGTTCATGAAGACATAAGCTAAATACGCATAGAATAGAGGAAATGACAAATAGACAAACACGCCCACGGTCTTTAGGTCGTCCTAGGGTAGAAGAAGATGAAGCTGTATACTATTTTATTTAGTATATTAGAGGAATCTGTGTTCTGACCCCGATTCTGCTGCCTGGGATTTGTCTTATAAAGACAGAGGCTTAAGTTGAGCTATTGGCATTTTTTAGTGTTATTCTTCATTTCATCTGAACAGTAGAAATAGTATATGACTGTTTTACTAACATATATGGTCTTGATTGAGCCTGATCTGCAGCAGCTCTCCAAATTTGTCCTGGAATCGGCAGAAAGGCTGGACGCCAATCAGTTTAAGGCATCAACGGCCTTGATTGGATTATTGGAAGAGTTGCGCAAGGCCAGCCGAGGAGGGGACTCTGCATTAGAGACACAGCTTGTTATCAGGGACAAGCGACTGGAGTTGTCATGGAATGGGGAAAAACACCTCGTGGTGCAGTTGGAAAGTGATCCTGCCTCTGTTGTTATTGATGAGTTAGGCAGGCAATTAAAATATGAAAGTGAACTGGCCGACCCTGAACTGTTGCGAGTACGGAATGAAAAAATAAGCCTGAATCTGGAAAATGCTAAAAAAAAGGCAGCAGAAGAAATGGCAGAGCTTGAGGCAGATCTTGCCAGTAAAAAGAGAAAGCTTTGGGTAGCCTCGCATCGGGCAGAAACCGATAGTTTGACCGGATTACTTAATCGGGGTGCCTATGATGCACGACTCAAGGTAGCAATAAAATCCTGCCAGAAGGAAAAATCACCGCTTTGCCTGATATTGCTGGATCTTGATAACTTCAAGGAAATAAACGACTCTCAAGGTCATCAGTACGGCGATAAATATTTAAAAAACATCGCAACTATCATGCTTGGTTCATGTCGACATCAGATCGATTATGCCTACCGTATTGGTGGAGATGAATTCTCCATTATTATATTTGCAGAAATGAAGGCAGGATATCGTATTGCCGAAAAAATACTTGTCGAATTTAGTTACAAGGTCAGTATTGGTATCGTTGAAATGGGTGCGTCTGACGATGTTGAAAAGCTGGTATCACGTTGTGATAAAGCGCTTTATGAAGCAAAAGAAGAAGGTCGCGGTCAGGTTATCGCAGCCTGAGCTACTCATAACTTTATTTTTCCTGTCATTTTATGAAATTGTTGTATGAACATACTATCCGTGATGAAGGCGGTCTGATTTTATTAAGATCTAAATTGCGAGCTGTTTCGAGAAGAATGGGCTACACAGACATTCAAAGAGAGCGCATGGAACTTGTTTATAATGAGATGGTAAGCAATCAGCTGAAATTTGCCCAGGGCAGCGGCCTTGTTCAATTATGGGAAACTGATACAACAGGTCGTGCACTTGAGTTGTTTGCACTTGATTTTGGGCCGGGCATTGCGGATATAGAAAACGCAGCCAATGATGGTTATACAACAGCCGGAACCATGGGAAAAGGCTTGGGTACGATAGGCCGCTTATGTAATGAGAGTGTTGTTTATTCCATTCATGAGGATAAAACCGAAGAATCATCATGGCATGGTGTTTCTGTTTGGGCCAGATTTACGCTGGCAAAGAGCAAAAAACGTCAATTACTGGAATATGGTACCTATACAAGATCCTATCAGGACAGTATATTCAACGGTGATCATATATACGCTTGTACTATTGGCGATCAGATACGTTGGTTACATCTCGATGGATTAGGGCATGGCAAAGAAGCGGCGGATGCAGTAGATGGGCTACAGGATATTATTCAACTCGATAAACCCATAATTGAGAGAATGGCTATATTGAATGCCCGAATGCAGGGAAGTCGTGGTGCGGTTGCAATCATGGTGGATGCGAATAAACTGGATAAAACGCTTGATATAAGTGGCATTGGTGACATGATATGTTACCTGATTTGTGATGGTGTTCGCCAGAATGTCAGTTTCCCCCAAGGTGTATTGGGACATGCGCATAGATCGATTAATGTTGTTAATTTACCGTTTCCTCAACAGGCCATTCTTATGACGGCATCAGACGGGATTAGAAGAAGCTGGACATTGGAGATGTTCCCCAGATTATGGAGAATGCATCCGCAGTTTATATCATTATTTCTTGGTTATATCCTTGGGCGCAATAATGATGATAAGTCTTTAATGGTGCTTCGTACGGCACCTCAAACTAAATAAGGGAATCACTATGGTCAAAAAAGAAACCAAATCGACGAATCAGTTACTTGTTGAGTTGTTGATGACGCGAGTAGCGATAATATCCAATGTGATTGAGGAGCGCGGCAAAGATATCTTTGGAAAAGATAACCTGCTATCAACTGAAGAGATATCTGATTACAGCCTTGAATTTCTGGAGCTGTTTGTGACCTTGTTGCATGCAGGGAAGACAATTGACAGGCGCAGTTCCGAGTATAAGGCGTTGCGCCGATTTTTTGCTGAATTCTCGCATCAGATCCAGGTTAGAGGCAGTAATCTGGATGAATTTGTACGCTATGTACAATTTCTTCAGCAAGTATTTATTGAGGGACTGGAAGAGACATCCAGCTTGAAATTCGAGGAGATCAGGTCAATTTTACTTTTGATTGCATCTGTATTTAACGACATTCTGCTGGATGTATTCCATGTCTATCTGGATAAAAAAGAAAGTACAATACAGGCCCAACAGGATGAACTTAAAAAAACTTCAACACCGATTACAGAAATCTGGGATGGTGTGCTGACATTACCCATTATTGGGACATTGGACTCTTCCAGGACACTGATGGTAATGGAGAAGCTTCTGTCCAGAATAGAAACCGAGAGAGCTCAGGTTGTTGTTATGGATGTGACCGGGGTGTTGGCTATTGACTCACAGGTTTCTCATCACCTTATCCAGATGATCAGGGCTATTGGATTAATGGGCGCCAAGGCGATCCTGACTGGTATTCGGCCTGAAATTGCACGTTCCTTAACCAGTCTGAACATTGATCTGGGTGATGTTAGTACACGTTCAACTTTATCAGAAGGACTGAAAGAAGCTTTCGTTCATCTTGGTATACATGTCGATTCCACGGATAGAAGAGAGATCGTTTAATCTGTTTATATAAAATTAACCAGAAAATATCAGTGGATTATTCCGTATGAGAGGAATGCACTTAACCGCAATAGGAGAGGGCAGTATATTGCTCGAGCCCGGGGCGGGTCTTGACCCCCATAATACGGATTTATATCTTGAACCTTTGATGTCTTTTTTGCAGCAGAAAAAAGCCAGGAAATTAATTTACGATCTGAAAAATGTGCCATTGATTGACACTATTTATTATAACTGGCTGGTTCATATTCACCGTTTATGCAGTATATCTGGAATGGTATTTATTGTTGCCAATATGCAACCTACCGCCGCTTTTGCCTTATCTACCACGATCAAGGAAACACCACCCTTTATATGTGCATTAGATGTTGAGAGTGCCCGGTTAAGCGGGCCGACCTGACTTCTATATTTCAATATAGTGTGTCTTCAGAATATAGATCATGATGAATTCAAGGGGTCGCCCATCAGAGAAGACAAACGGGGATCGATCTCTCAGGGCTTACCGAAGATACTGGAGCGGATCAATACCGATCCGGATCAGTGGCAACAATTGATGCAGCCCAGAGCTAAGCTATTCAGCAGTGCCATAGGCCGTATAGATACGATGCGACTGTATGCTCAGTCAATCGGGCAGTCCTGGTGTCAGGGCATGAAAGTCAGTCAAGCCTTGTTTCCGACTTAGGAGGTTCAATACAACCAGCAGCCACCCCACCATCAGTACGGCTGAGAATATCGCCTGCCTGCTATTCAACGATTTTCGATAAAAATCACACTATCGGCGATATATTCTGCCTGAACCGACAAATCCATAAGCTTGACCAGTGAGCTAATGATCTTGTGCGGATTTACATAGAGGTGTTTGTATGGGTGTCTATTTTTTTCACTATTAGCGCCATCTGCTGGTAGTCAGGTTCGTTAGAAGCTATCATCAAAGCAACATTTTTTCTCGAACATTTCATGAATTTTCGGGATAAACATAAAAGAGGTCTGATAATGCACAGTAGAAAAATTACAATACAGTGCCAGCTTCTGATGTTAATGGTTATCGGCTTTGGCTTGAGTACCCACACCGCAGCGCAGGCAGCCAGTGACGCAGGTCTTGCACAAGAACTTACCAACCCTATTGCAAACCTCGTGACGATTCCGATCCAGATGAACTATGACAACAACATTGGCCTGAATGATAAGGGGAGTAAAATCATCACTAACATCCAGCCGGTAATCCCCGTTGATGTAAATGAAGACTGGACACTTATAACCCGAACCATAGTTCCGATTATCTCTCAGGATAAAATATTTCCCGATGGAAGCTCTCAATTTGGCCTGGGTGATATCAATGAGCAATTATTCTTCTCGCCCAAAAAACCGACTTCCGGCGGTATAACCTGGGGTGTAGGGGCGGCTTTACTTCTACCAACGGCAACGGATTCCAAACTGGGCAGCAAGAAATTGGGCGCAGGGCCGTCAGTGGTCGCAATTACCATGCGTGGCCCCTGGACATTTGGTGCGATTGCAAACCATGTCTGGTCCTTTGCCGGCGATAAAGACCGCATCGATATCAGCAACACCTTTATGCAGCCCTTCATGGCTTACACCTGGCCAAATACATGGACTGTTTCCGCACAAACCGAAACTACCTACAACTGGAAACTCGAAGAGTGGGCCATACCGGTCAATGTCGCAGCCGCCAAACTGGTCAAATTCGGCAAAGTACCTGTCAGTCTACAAGCCGGTGTCGGTTACTGGCTGGAGTCTCCAACAGCCGGCCCTGAAGGTGTGCGCTTTCGACTACAGGCAAATATTGTCTTGCCCAGATAAGCATTTCAATGCTGATAAATACGATAGCTGGAAAACATAAATCTGAATTTTTTATTTAGTGAATGCTCCATCGGTTAAAGCCGACTTTCAAACACGCGCTTGTCCTCTTCATCGATTACAACCACAATGTGCTTGTTTGAATGTAAATCAATTCTGCAGTAATGTGACATGTCAGTACAACGATTCTTGATCTGATCCCGCCGGGATTAGCAATTTCCTCGCCCGTTTGGGTGCTAGCTCGATAGAGCGCATGACGTCTACAGGAATTAGGCATACTCAGCAATACAATCAGACAACCAGGGAGCATCAACATCATGAAACCGACAATAATGAAAGTCTTTATTTATACACTGACACTTATTGCATGGCTACCGCTGGCAACAGCCAGTGCAAAGACGGACAATGAAGTTTCCGAGCAGGAAGCCTACGAAATCGCCGTCGAAGCTTACCTCTACCTTTACCCGATAATCTCCATGGATGTGACGCGGCGCGTGATAACCAATCTGCCCGCAGGAAAAAAGAGCGGCTTTGGGCCGGAAAATGCTTTCCATCACAAGAGAACCTTCCCGTCGGCCGATTCTCGTGAAGTCGTACGACCGAACTTTGATACGCTTTATTCATTCGCCTGGCTCAACCTGACGAAGGAACCGATGGTGGTTTCCACGCAGGATACGCACGGCCGGTACTTCATGCTGGAGATGTTGGGCATGTGGACTGATGCCTTTGCCGTGCCGGGTTCGCGCACCAGTGGTAATAAAGCTCAGCATTATGCCGTCGTCCCACAAGGATGGAACGGCGATTTACCAAAAGGTATGGAATCTATCGTTGCACCCACACCTTACGTATGGATCGTTGGTCGGACCCAAACCAACGGAGTAAAAGATTATGAAGCTGTTCATAAGGTACAGGATGGCTTCAAGATTACACCACTTTCCCAGTGGGGCGGGAAGAATTTTGCCGTAGACACATTCAAGAATGATCCCGGTGTAGATATGAAAACACCGCCGGCAAAACAGGTAGAGGCAATGGTTGCGAGTAAATACTTCAGTTATGGCGCGGAGCTGATGAAGGTCAATAAGCCACACGTAACGGACTGGTCTATCCTGGCTCGCCTGGAACGCATTGGTATCGTAGCCGGCGAAAGCTTTGACTTTGCCAAGGCTTCGCCTGTGGTAAAAAAGGCGCTTGAACGCGCCATTGTAGATACACCCAGGTTGATGCAGAAAATATTTCCCACTGTGGCACCCGTCATTAACGGCTGGCAGATGAATACCTCAACAATGGGCGTCTATGGTAACTCTTACATGAAGCGCGCCATTGTCGCCCTGATTGGTCTGGGTGCAAATCAGCCTGAAGATGCAATCTACCCGATAAATATTAGCGATGCCGATGGCAATCCCGTAGAAGGAAACAATCAGTATGTCATGCATTTCACCAAGGCCAAGTTGCCGCCCGTAGAAGCATTCTGGTCCCTCACCATGTATGACGCCGCTGGCTTTCAGGTTGCCAACAAACTCAACCGGTTTGCCTTAGGTGATCGTGACAAATTGAAGTACAACGCCGATGGCTCGCTCGATATCTATATTCAACACAAGTCACCAGGTAAGGACAGAGAGTCTAACTGGCTACCATCACCGGACAAAGGCACCCTTGGTTTAACCATGCGTCTGTATGCACCAAAATCTCAGGTGCTGGATGGCCGCTGGGTACCACCAGTGGTTAAAAAAATGTAATAGATTTATTGGGGGCTTGATGCTGAAAACAGGGATCAGGTATTGAGTTATCTTATCTAACAATCCTCAAGTGATAAGCCAACACCTGCCCCTGAGCGCATATCAGAATACGGGGACGAGTGAGTACCCCTGTGCCTGGTAGCCGATGGCGGAGATGAACCCATTGCCGACGGGTGTGACGTCCGGGATCACATCAGCTGGTGCGATGTCCATGCCCTTGAGTGCCACACTACAGACTTCGCTGCGGATGCCAAGGGTCTTGAGTTTGTGTATGCCTTTCTGTATGGCGGCCACGTTCCGTTGGTCCATGTAGGAAATGCCGCGCCGATCCTTGGTGAGAAAGGCAGCGGAGGGACCGATGAAGACAACAACGATCTGGGGTTCTACCCCTTGCGCACGCATCCCCTTTTCGGTTTTTTCTATAACACGGAGTACATGAGACAGGCGACGAGCATCCTTGACGTTGAGCATGAATACCGCTTTTGCACTAGTCAATCCCTGTAGTGCCTGAGTGTCCCTGGGTTGAGTAGCCGGTGGGGCGGCCGAGACAGCCGTCATCGTCAGCAGTAAAGCCAACAGGGTGAGTGTCGGGAACAGAACATATCTTCTAGCAAGGTGCATTATACCTTCCTCCTTATGTTGTGGTTTCGTCCATTGTGTGTGAGCGAACATCCGCTTGTGTCTCCATGACCCGATCAATATAGCATAGTTTACGGGACATGGGTCTGCATAAACAATAGTCCGGGAGGCATAAAGAGAGAGTGCGACAGGCTCTCAAATACAGACAAAAGAATAAAAAATATCAACTCTACCGAAAGGACGAAACGATCCCCCTGATATCTTTCTCATCAAATGGCCAACCAAGTTCCTTTTCCCCATTGTCATAAGAAATCACCGGAATACGCAGCAGATAAGAGTGATATTTCTCAACATCCTCCTCAACATCAACAATGCTGACATGGATTTCAGGGAAACGACGTAATATTGACAGCCCCTCGTCACACAAGGGACAGGCATATTTTGTATAATAGTCAATTTTCATCAAAGACACCTCAAGAATGTACTGCCGAAAGCAATCAAACATAGCCTGTTTTTTCAGCATAGTGTGCCAGCTATATCTGCTGTCTATGCTGATGCTGATAGGCACAACAGCCTCTGCCGCAGAAAAAAAACAAATCAGAATCGAACAGTTCTCGCTGAACCGCAGTGTCGCCTATCTTGGTGAAGAAATCAGTGCCGACATCACTGTCAGTGCGCAAGCTTCCTTACGAAGTAAAAAACTGCGTTTACGCTACTATCTTGACGAAAAAGAAATTGGCAGGCAAACCATTACTGCCTTTGATCCAGCAGGCAATGCCACAACCATTTTTACATTTAAGGATTCTCCTGAAGGACGTTACCAGTTTCGTGTCGTGCTGGATATCGAAAACGAGAAAATCGAAGCAGATGAAGTCTCCCGCCAGCTTGCCATTCTCTCTCTGCCGACTGGCATGACAGAACAGCCATTGTCTACCGGGGTTGATGAAAAAACAATAACGGATGGCCCTGTTTCAGGCAAGCCTGACCTGGCGGCTGAGGAAATAAACTTCGATATCGCCTCTCCTCGTGTCGGTGAAAAGGTCCGAATAATTACAAAAATCTCTAATGCCGGTACCGTGCAGGCTGACAATGTAAAGATCCGTATATTTATCAATGGCCAACCCTATGGCAACGATATCACCATGAATATTGCCGCTGGTTCCCAGGTCAGTATTAATACCGAATTTAAAGCCACCCGTCAGGGTAAAAAGGATGTCCTCATCTTTATCAACCCGGATGGGAAAATTGATGAAAAATCCAACCGTAATAATCTGATAAGCAAAATGTTGATAGTTCGGCCTGCTGCAAAAGGGAAAAAATCCGGCACTATCATCGCCACACCCGAAGCCAGGGCAAAACAGGCCCGCTTGGCCAATCTTGTCATCTATATTGAAACCATTTCGGGTACGCATTACATCAGTGATGGAAAAGTGCGTTTCTACATCACAAATAATAGCCAATCAGCAACGACAAGGCCTTTTATGATGGGTGTACAGCGGTTACAGGACAGCCCGGGCAAACTCTGGCTGATACGTAAACCGGTAAAAAGCCTGAAACCCGGTGAAACCGTAACTCTTGCGATCAAATGGCCTAAAGATCAACTGTCTTCATCCAAACTGTTTGTAGCCACAGTAGACATCGAAGGTAAGATAGATGAGACAGATATCAGGGACAATCACAGCAGGCCCTTTCGTGTGTTATCCACATCCCCGATTCAAATAGCACCTAAACCAGGGCCAGTCAGGGCTAGCCCGGGGCCTGAAATCATCATCACCAGCCCGCGTACGAATGGCCGCCTGGCTGACAATGGAAAACTGATTGTAAACTGGCAGTCCAGTGGAGATGTCGGCTCGCTAGTGCACATTACTGTACAAAATAGCTGGACGAAAGAAATAGTCCTGAGCTCTACCGGCAATAATGACGGTGCCTATTCCGCCGACCTGTCTACACAGCCCGAAGGCAAGTACATACTGACTATCACGTCTGAAAACAGAACTATTTCCTCGCTAAAAAGAATATTTCGGATTGCCCGGAAAAAATCAGAAGTCATACCGAAATTTGTTTCACCTGCAAACGGCAACTCCTACCGGGGTGAACAACAGCTGAAAATTGTCTGGCCAGCAAGTCTCAGAATAGTATCAGGACAACAGCTTGATCTTGTTCTGCTGGAAAGTAGCAGCAAGAAAATTGTAAAACTCAATAACAATCCTGTGGCAGCCAGGAAGGGGCAATTTATCTGGCAGGTTCCTGATGATGGCAGTGTCTTTGGTATCTATAAACTGCAAGCCCGTTCTGTCGATGGCAGAGTCCTTGCTGTTACCAATAAAATTGAGATACTGCCTAACTTTGTTAGTTTCGAACAACTGTCGTCAAAACGTGGTAAAGAGGAGATTCAGACTGACCTTGAAATTGCCAGGACCAGCTTCAAGGGGCAAAACATGGAATTCCTGATAATGAACAACGGCCCGGCAGATATTAGTGCATCCGGCATGTATGGCTACAAATTCACATCCTATTTTGTGCGTAAAATACCCATTACATCCGATGAGGACCTGGTCATTTGTAACAGTACGCTACTCTCAGAATTACCTCAGGGTGAAGGACAGGTCATCTCGCTAGGCCGCGACCCTGATTGCCCTCTCGGGGAACGTGAACTCGGCGCTAAGTTTGAGTATGTGGTTAACCGCTTTACCTTGCCAATACTTGACAATCAGTATCTGATAGACCCTAAGCCGCTGAACAATATTTCTAAATTTTACTGGCCTGATTGACATCTGAAGACTCTACAAAGTTGTTTAGGGCACAGGGGGTAATTATGTAGGTGAGAATTCATTCGCACAGCACTGTTCGAATGAATTCGAACCTACAGTAATGTTCTATCTCAGGAGATTACTATTCCAGGACTAGCGTGAATACCAGAAAAATCGACAAAATATTATTGGGGCGACTATTACATTTTACTTTGAGCTTTTACTATTTTAACGAGCATCAGTAGTCCCGCTCCCAGTAAAACAATGGCAGGACCGCTGGGCAGGTCAAGGTAGAATGACAGTAATAAACCACCGACTGTTATCAGTACGGCACTGATAAAGGCATAAAACATTACCACACGAATTTTTGCTGCCAGTGCAAGACCAATCAACGGTGGGATGGTAAGCAGTGCCATAACAAGAATAATGCCTACTGCCTGGATCATCAGGACGATGGCGACACTATTCATCACCATCAGTATCAACAGAACTGTACCAACCGGTAACCCACGTAGGCGGGCAAATTCATCATCGAAACTCACTGCAACCAGCTGGCGAAATAATATTATTGTCAGCAGCAGGTTAAGCATGCTGAAGCCTGCCATCCAGTACAACTGTGCCCTGCTTGTCGTAAGAATATCACCAAATAAATAGGGTATTAGATCCGGCGCATAACCCGGCGTTATCGATACAAACAGTACTCCCGCGGCCATGCCGGTCGCCCATAATATGCCTATGGTCGCATCGGCAGGCTGGCTCTGCCTGAGGATGACACGAGTAATGGCTGCAGCCGACAGGATAGCGACGAACATAGCCCCCAGGAATGGATTGATACCCAGAAAATAGGCCCCACCCAGGCCAGCAAAAGCACCATGTGAAATACCGCCACTTAGAAAAACCAGTCTTTTGATGACAATAAAGGTACCTGTGATTGCACACAGAACTGACACCAGCAGACTGGCTGCCAGCGCATTCTGCATGAAGTCGTATTGCAATGCCGCTGACAGGCCGGTCATTTGTCTGAGCCATGATGTGTACAGGCCGCGGCAGAAGGATCAGCATGATCCTGTAACACTCTATGCGGTACGCCATGAGCAACCAGCTCAACCGGGCAGCCGTAGGCCTCATCAAGACAACCGCTGGCAAGCTCCGCATCGCCATGATAAAAGAGGGTACGATTGACGCAGGCAATATGTAGGACATTCGATGCGAAAGATGTAATGTCATGCGTGACGACAACGATGGGGATGTTTTTGTTAAGCTCCGTCAGCATGCTTGATAACTTGAAGCGTGAACCCGGATCGATTGAGGCTATGGGTTCATCCAGAAATAGAATGTCGGGATTACAAACGAGTGCCCGTGCAATCATTACCCTCTGCAATTGCCCGCCTGATAACTGCCCTACCGGTTTATCGGAAAGTGCATCCAGCCCCAGTTGATGCAGAATATCTGTAGTAAGATCCTGATCTCGGTCTGACACCCTCTGCCACCAGAGATGGCCGCTCATCCGGCCCATCAACACTACATCCCGCACAGACAACGGAAACTCGCGCTCAAAGGTCGCAAACTGGGGTACATATCCAATCTGATGCTGGGCTGAAAAACCGGGCCAGGTGATTTGTCCGGCATCAGGTTTCAATAAACCCAGGATGAGCTTCAGTAAGGTTGTTTTACCGCCACCATTGGGACCGATAATGGCCAGATAGTCTGTTGCATAGATATCCAGGCTTACATCCTTCAGCGCAGGTTCATAACCATATGAGAACGATACATCACGCACAGAAATCAGTGGTGTTTTCCTGTCAGTCATTTAGCTGCCTCCTTGAGTTTCTCCACGGCTGCTTTCATCTTGCGCATCATGTGCATCCAGTCCGGATCCATTGGATCGACTACCAGCACCTCTATCTGCAACTGTGCGGCAATGATACCTGCCAGGCGCTGATCTGCACCGGGCGAACTGATGATAAAACTGATGTTATTTTTTTCTGATCTCCTGATTAAGCTTGAAAGACTTCCCGGGTCAGGGGCCTTCCCTTCCACTTCAATGGCAAGCTGCCGTAAACCATAATCCTGACTAAAGTGACCCCAGGCAGGATGATAAACCAGCAGCTCACGAAACTGGCTTTGTGCCACTTGCTCTCTGATCTGTTTATCAAGTTTTTTTATTGCTGTCTCCAGCTTAAGCAGATTTTTCTGGTAATACTCCGCATTTTCTGGATCAAGTCGCGCAAGACTGTCAGCTACAACACGTGCTGTAGCCATCATAATCGATGCACTTGTCCAGAGATGCGGATCGGTGCCCTTCAGTATCCATGCCGGCTGCATCTGTTTCGCCACATCAAACATGCTGATCCATGTAGCCTTGCTGTCGGGATTTCTATATGGAGTGATATACCTTGCTTCAAAAAATAGCGCAGGATGGCCAACAATAAATTGTATATCGGCCTGTCGGGAGCGGGCCAGTTTGCGCGGGCTGGGCTGCGCGGACTTCGGTACACGGCCTTCAGGGATCATTGTCAGCAGATCGACATGATCGCCTGCAAGCTGATTCACCAGCCATGCCTGAGCCGGGACAGTGACTGATACCAGTAAGCGTGCGCTGGCATCAGACCATGGCGACAGGATGAAAATAACTGCAAAAAGAAAGGATGAAAGTCTCAAGGGCACCCTATAGTTGTTGAATGAAAATTGTAAATCAAGGCATCTGTTTAAAAACTTTTTGCGTTGACCAGAAAATGTACCCAGATACTTGCGATATAACCAAGACCAATGGCCCAGCTCCAGCGTAAATGAACAAAAAATGTATAGTCACCCCGAGCCTGCCCCATCAACGCCACGCCTGCCGCTGACCCGATCGACAGCAAGGATCCGCCAACACCTGCAGTAAGTGTCACCAGCAACCATTGTCCCTGAGACATGTCAGGTTGCATGGTTAATACTGCATACATTACTGGTATATTATCAACGATTGCCGAGACGAGCCCGACCAGAATATTAGCCCAGGTCGGCCCCAGGCCGGTATACAATGCATCGGAGAGTAATGCCAGATACCCCAGGGTACCGAGACCGGCTACAGACAGGACTACACCATAGAAAAACATCAAGGTGTCCCATTCCGCCCGCTTCATACTAATAAAGATATCGAAAGGCTTTCTTTTCAGTTTGTAGTGTTTGGAGAGGAGTTCCTTATCAATATCAGCAACACTTTCAAGGAATGCCAGCTCTTCATCATTTCTAACATCCTTCTTTTCATACATACGAATACGGTAACCCCAGAACTGCAGTAAACCAAGGCCAGTCATCATGCCCAGCACAGGCGGTAAATGCAGAAAATTATGCGCAGCAACAGCCAGGCTTATAGTGAGCACAAACAGGCCAATTATGACAAAACCACCAAATTTTACTTCGACCTTTTCTAGTACGGGATCAGGTTTTCCTTTTGATATAGTCAGGGAAAGAATAAATGCAGGAACAAGCCAGTTGACCAGTGAAGGGGTAAAGAGTTTGAAAAAATCAGCAAATTCAACTACCCCTTTTTGCCAGACCATAAGAGTAGTAATATCGCCGAAAGGACTGAAGGCGCCACCTGCATTGGCGGCGACAACAATATTTATAAGTGACAGAGTTACAAATCGCGTTCGTCCAACACCTACAGACATCACCACAGCAGCCATTAACAGGGATGTCGTCAGGTTATCGGCAAGTGGAGAAATAAGGAATGCCAGCAGACCGGTAATCCAGAATATACTCCTGTAGGTAAAACCAGCAGAGCATAACCAGGCGCGCAATGCCTCAAAGATATTTCTTTCCTGCATGGCATTAATATAGGTCATGGCTGCCAACAGGAATAACAACAGTTCTCCATACTCCAGCAGGGCATCGCTAACCGCTACTCCAGCCGTATGGTAATCACCCTGAGCGACATAGGCGATACCGACCAGGGCCCAGATAATACCGGCAGACACCAGCACAGGTTTGGATTTTCGCAGGTGTAAAAACTCTTCACCAATAACAAGTGTATAAGCAATAACAAACACCAGTACTGCAAGCACACCATACCAGCTTACAATCAGATCCAGTTGCTCCGCAACTACATTCGCCTGGCCGGCTGGTGATATGAATAAGATAGCGAAAAACATCGATAATTTGCTTAAATACATTCTTTTTTTCCTGCTATATAATCAATGAAGCACCGACCAAACGAGCGATTTTAAAACATTAAGCTGCCTGTGAATAATAATATTAAAAATAATAAGCCAATACGCCTGTCAAAACTGATGTCGCAGCAGGGAATTTGCTCACGCCGAGAAGCTGATCGCTACATTGAGCAGGGTCTAGTGATGGTTGATGGTAAGACTATCGACAAACTGGGCACTAAAATTTTCCCCGACCAGCACATCAGCCTGGTAAAAAGTGCCAGAGCGCAGCAGCAGTCCCGTATTACTATCTTGCTCAACAAACCTGTAGGCATTGTGTCCGGGCAGGCTGAAGTGGGATATAAGCCTGCAATACGCCTCATCCTGCCGCAAAATCAGTATTTATCATCCCCCTGGGAAAAGAAAAAATTCAGCACACATATACTACAGGGTCTCGCTCCTGCCGGCAGACTGGACATCGACTCGCGCGGTTTGCTGGTACTAACCCAGGATGGCGTAATAGCAAAACAACTGATCGGTGCAGACAGCTTAATTGAAAAGGAATATCTGGCCTGGGTGCAAGGAAAAATCACGGATGAAGGCCTAAGTAGACTCCGTCACGGCATCCAGCTCGATGGTAAAAAACTAAAGCAGGCAAAAGTCTATCAGCTGAACCCAACGCGCCTGAAAATCATACTCAGGGAAGGAAAGAAACGCCAGATACGGCGCATGTGTGAAGAGGTGGGTTTAAAAGTTACCGGGCTCACACGCACCCGTATAGGAAATATCAAATTGGGTGACATGCCAACTGGGCAGTGGCGTTATCTTCGGGATGATGAGGGGTTTTAAAGACAGAGGAAAGGTTAAAGGGGAAAGGAAAATCAAAAATGCAAACCTCTCACATGGAAACTGGAACTTGAATCATTGATAAAATCATTAGAAAACACTAATGTACGACACTTACACACAAGCCGCGCAAGCCCGTCAGAGAGCAATTGAAAATGTTTATCGTGGGTGTCGTCAAAATTGTTCAAATGAGATTTATTACAAGCACCTCATGAGAGAATATAAGTTATTAATAATATTCACTTAATATGCTTTTTACACGATTGAAATTCTGCCGCAACTATGGAAATATTGAATTTGTATGCATATATCAATATAAATAGACTTTCGTAAATCTTCACAGAACGAGCACTTCGCAAATGCCGCTAAAGAAGAATACAATGCACTGCCAAATAGATGGGTCTGAACGAAAAAATTAATTTCATTCTCATTGAACTCACACGCATAAAAGCAACTAATTTATTTCCGAGGATAATTGTCAGGAATTTGCCAGAATCATGCAAAAATAGCACAGCCGAATGTATAAACATCTTCTCCGCCCCCTGTTTTTCAGATTTGACCCTGAATTTACACATGAACTGACTCTGGAGTGGCTTTCCTGGGCAGGTAAACTCAGCCCTGTAATATCCCTGTTGCAGCGACTGTACGGTAACCGTGTGCATGAGCTGCCGGTCAATCTCATGGGAATACACTTTCCCGGCCCTGTGGGACTGGCAGCTGGCCTGGATAAGGAAGCACGTTGTATCACTGCATTAAGCACATTCGGCTTCAGCCACCTGGAACTGGGCACCGTCACACCTAAACCCCAGCCCGGTAATCCTGCACCAAGAATGTTTCGTCTGCCCAGACATCTGGCCATCATCAATCGCATGGGGTTTAACAGCGGCGGCATACAGCCGTTTCTTGAAAACATTGCCAGCACAAGAAAATCCATCCCCCTGGGAATAAATCTGGGTAAGAATGCCAGTACATCTATTAAGCAGGCTGCCGAGGATTATATTTCAGGCCTCAAACAGCTCTACCTGTATGCTGATTACTTCACAATTAACATCTCTTCGCCCAACACAAAAGATCTGCGTGATTTGCAGTCTGAGGATGCACTGGATGACCTACTGAAGAAAATAATGAAAACACGCAAAGAACTGGCAGATGATTTTAAACGCACTATCCCGGTCGCGGTAAAGATCTCTCCGGACATTGAAAACAGCAGTATTCCTGCCTTTGCTGCCCTGCTGGTAAAACATAAGATAGATGCAGTCATTGCCACCAACACCACCATCGACCACTCCTCTGTTGCCGACAGCGAGCATGCCGATGAAGCAGGTGGTCTGAGCGGCATGCCTCTACAGGACAGAGCCAATGAGGTGGTCGCCCTGCTCTACCAGGAACTCCAGGGAAAAGTACCGATCATTGGTGTCGGCGGAATTTTCAATACCGAAGACGCCTGGCAGCGAATGCTCGCCGGGGCGGAGATGGTGCAGATCTACAGTAGCTTTATTTACAATGGGCCTGGCATTGTCAGGGAGATCGTCAATGGACTGGCGAAACGTGTTGAAGCGTCAGGTTTCAGCTCGTTGCAGGAAGCGGTCAGGTCAGCACGAGCAGTCACTTACGACTCATGAACTGGACTCGAATCCTGTAGGTGCGAATTCATTCGCACAAGATTTTTCCGGACCATTGAAACACACGGTATCAATGTGCGAATAGATTCGCACCTACATTTACTTCTTTCTTGTATATTGCGGAGATGACTTCTAAGGTTTCACCCACCAGATAGAACGATTATTGGCCGGCATGGCAATATCTCCCTGTAGTTCAAAGCCGGCCCTTTTAGCCAGGCTGTCAACCTGGTCAAAATCCCGAATGCCACTAGCAGGATCCCTGTCCTTCAGCCAAAGGTCAAAACTTTCATTACTCTGTTCCAGGGGGTACTCTGAATATCGGTAAGGACCATAAACATAGATCACACCACCAATCGGCAGAATCTCACTCGCCAGTTCAAACAACTTCTCAGTACCCTGCCAGGCCATGATGTGGATAGTATTAATACAAACCATTGCATCAACACCAGTCAGGCTGGTTAATTGTTCATCAACTGGAGAAAGCAAATCCAGTGACATTGCCGGCGAAATATTTTGTAGCTGAGACTCTTCTCGCCAGGCATTAATACTGCCCAGGGATTCCTTATTGCTCGGTTGCCATTGCAAATGCGGCAGGCCTTCCGCAAAATAAACGGCATGTTGCCCGGTACCCGAACCGATTTCCAGTACACAACGGGAGCACGCTAGAACTGGTTTTAGTACATCAAGAATCACCCGACTATTACGATCACAGGAGGGGGCGTATTCTTTCATCATTTTTTCAGGAGTCTATCCATGCCTTTACTAACCATTACGACCAATATATCACTCGATGACCAGGCTGCACAGACACTGTGCAGTAAGGCCTCTTCACATGTCGCCAGCTTGCTTGGTAAACCGGAAAGCTATGTGATGGTGAGCCTGCAGACAGACACCACCATGAGCTTTTCTGGTGACCCATCCCCATGCGCCATGCTGGAATTAAAGTCACTTGGCTTGCCTGAGTCACAAACAGCAGAATTTTCAGAATCGCTATGTGAATTTATAAATCAACAGGCAGAGATAAAACCTGAGCGTGTCTATATACAATTTAGTAATCCTGAACGGCACATGTGGGGCTGGGATAAACGAACCTTTTAAAATCGCGGTTTTACGGTTTACGGTTACTGTTTACGTCAAAAAAAACAAATTCTCGAGAAATTGCCGTGGCATCCGGCTTTTCCTGCCAGGGGATATCCGCCAGTAGCAATCCCGGCATATGACTTTGCAATGTACTTTTTACCTCAGAAGCCTGTTGCAATCCTGGATCAATTTGATTGAATATCCAACCTGCCACCGATAAACCAGATGCTATTACACCTTCAGCTGTTAGTAATGCATGATTAATACAACCAAGGCGGCCACCAACCACGATGACCACTGGCAGTGCCAGCTCAATGGCCACATCAGACATATATTGTTCTTCATTGATCGGCACCTGCCAGCCACCGGTACCCTCCACTACCACCGCATCAGAACTGGAATTTAGCTGACTATAACACTGAGCAATATGGTCAATACTTATGTTGATACCTGCCTTTTTCGCTGCTATATGAGGTGCAACAGGCTCGGAGAAACGGTACGGGCAAATTATATCGTAATCGGCATCGGCGGTACTGGCATTGAGCAACCGATCGGCATCCTCGTTGCGAAAGCCGCTACCATTGTTTACGCAACCGCTGGCTACCGGTTTCATTCCAGAAACCCGCAAACCCTGATTACGTAATGCAATTATCAATGCTGCTGATACCAGGGTCTTGCCAACGCCTGTATCCGTCCCGGTGATAAAGTATCCCTGTTTCATTCGACCCACCTGGCAAAGTCAATCGGAATCTCCATTTTATTTACAGTAGACCGCCCTCCCGACCAGGCATGACCATAAACTACTTCATAGCTGGCAGGCAGGCGTCCTTCATTGTTGGCAAACTGCTGGTATGCCTGCGCCAGGTTTTGTAAGGCATCACGTCCCATCAAGCCTGAACGGCGCCCCAACATGACATTGCGCGAGCCAATACCATGCAGGTCACGCAGCAAACTGAGCACATCACTATAGGTCAGGGTGAAGCGATCGACGTCCATTACTGGCTCACGGAAACCGGCCTGTAGCAGGGCATCACCGTGATCATGCATGTCGGCGAAATCGATCACATGCGGTCGATCATCGACGGTCGTCCAGGACTGCCGCAGTTCCTTCAGTGTGTCCGGACCAAAACTGGAAAACATCAGTAACCCATCATTGTTCAGCACACGCCGAAACTCAGCAAATACAGCAACGGGATCACACCATTGCAACATTAGATTGGAGAAAACGACATCGATAGACGCATCGTTTAATGGCAGGGAGACTGCATCTGCCTGGCAATAGGACTGCCGACTGAACCAGCCTTTCTTGCCACCGGCCTGCTGAAGCATGCCCGCCGCCAGGTCAAAACCGGTGATCTGTGCCGCGGGCCAGGTTTTGTGCAGACTCCGCGTACAGAAGCCGGTTCCACATCCTACGTCTATCACATGAGCAGGCTTTATTGTGACTGTTTGTATCCGCTCCAGCATTTCTTCAGCTATCTGGCGCTGCAAAATGGCGTATTCATCATAGGCACTGGCGGCACGCTCAAAACCCAATTGTCTGTCGCCTTCAATATAGCAGTCAGTCTTCATGCCATCGCCCTGATATGCTCTGCTACCTTGTCAGCCTGCTGCAGAAAAAAGGCATGTCCACCCGTCTGGAATTCAAAACGTCTCGCGTTGGGTAAATTCTCCTGCAACCAGGAACTGGCTGTGGCTGGCACCACCCGGTCATCCGCCGCATGCAGCAACAACACCGGCTGGTCGATCTCTGTGACAACATCACGAAGATCAGTCTCGGCAAGCTCGGACATTCCGTGCTGTAGCGCATAGGGTGTTACTTTACTGGATAAATCCGACAAAACCACTGTTGACTGCCCATCTGGCCTGCGGCCTGCATTCAAACGCACAAACTGTTGCATGGCAGTCACCGGATCATCAACCACCAACTTGTGGAAGACATCAAACACCTCATTGTCCATACCGAAAGTCCAGTCCAGATGATTGACAAAACACGGCGTCGTCGCAAGTAACACCAAACCTGTGACCATGTCAGGCTGCCGCAGCGCCAACTGCAATGCAGCCAACCCGCCTAGCGACCAGCCAACCAGCAATGCAGGTGAATCAAGTCGGGTAATCTCATACGAATCGCCGTTGTCAACATTGCCGCCATAACCGCGCCGGTCAGGCGCCCTGACCTCAAAATCTGTAGCCAGCTTATCTATCAATGATGAATTATAGACTGCGCCCGGAAAGCCCCAGCCATGCAGCATCAGTATCTGCCTCATGCTGACCCACCATCTTCCAGTGCATTCGCCAGCGCATCAAGTAGTACATCAATATCCTCTTCCTCGTGTGTGGCGCTGAGTGTGATGCGCAATCGTTCACTGCCTGCCATGACAGTCGGACTACGAATAGCAAACACCAGCAGACCCTGCTGCTTCAGGGTTTCCGCCACTGCAATAGCCCTGTCATTATCACCGATCATGACAGGCTGTATCGGTGTGGCAGATTCCAGCAAAGGGATGCCTCTCTGCTGGCAGCCTGTCCTGAAATATTCAACCAGCGAAGAAAGTTTTTCACGCCGCCAGCCCTCTATCATCATCACTTTCAGGGCCGCATAGCTTGCCGCAGCTACGGCAGGCGGCAGGGCCGTTGTGTAAATATAGCTTCTGCCCTGCTGGATCAGGGTTTCGATCATTTCTTCGCTGCCGGCAACAAAAGCACCGAAACTGCCCAGCGCCTTACCGAGGGTACACATCAACAGCAGATGCCCGTCACTATAGTCTTTGCTGCGTGTTTTAATGCTATCGACTATGCCTCGGCCCTGTTCACCCAGCACCGCAAAACCGTGGGCATCATCGATATAACACAGCTTATCGTTTTGACGGCAGAGTTCAAGCATCTCTGTCAGCGGGGCCTGATCACCATCCATGCTGAACACACCATCACTGGCAACAATTCGTCTGCCACTCTTATGGCACTCGAGTTGTTTTGCCAATACATTCATATCGGCATGAGGATATCGCTGCAGCCTGGCACGCGAGAGTACGGCACCATCAATCAGCGAGGCATGATTAAGCCTGTCCTGATGAACAACATCGCCGCGTCCCACCAGCGAACTCAGCACGGCAAGGTTTGCCATGTAGCCAGTTGAAAAAAGCAGTACTCGTTCCGAGTCCATGAACACGCTCAATGCCTGCTCCAGTTCTTCATGTGGTTCACTGTGGCCACCGAGCAGGTGTGAAGCCCCAGCGCCGACACCCCAGTTACCGGCGCACTCGCGCATGGCATGAATCAGTTCAGGGTGTCTAGCCAGTCCAAGATAATCGTTACTGCAAAATGACAAATACTCTCTGCCATCAATGACCACTTGCACACCCTGCGGACTATTGCTGGTCATACGATTGCGGTAAAGGCCTAGATCCTTGCGTGTGGCCAGCTGGCTGGATAGATCAAACATTGTGTTTCACTGCTGTCCCAAAATTTTTTACGATTTCAAGCCGATACTGTCTCTGCACCAATACCTGATTCCATTGCATACAGGCCGAGACGTTCAAACAACAATCGATCGCTATCGGCTTCTGGGTTGTCCGTAGTAAGTAAGCGCTCACCATAGAAAATAGAATTGGCACCCGCTAGAAAACACATCGCCTGTGCTTCATCAGACAGGCTCTGTCGACCGGCAGACAGGCGCACCAGTGAAGCCGGCATCAGGATACGGGCAACTGCAATACAGCGGGTGAATTCAAAAATATCCAGTTCCTCTGTTTCCGCCAATGGCGTGCCTTCAATTTTTACCAGCAGGTTTACCGGCACGCTCTCGGGGTGATACTCAAGATTGGCCAGTGTCATCAGCAGGCCCACCCGGTCGTTTTGCTCTTCCCCCATACCGACGATGCCGCCGCAGCAGACCTTCATGCCGGCATCACGTACGCAGGAAAGCGTATCCAGTCTGTCCTGGTAGGTACGCGTGGTAATCACCTTGTCGTAGTATTCCGCAGAGGTATCGAGATTATGATTGTAATAATCCAGACCAGCCTGCTTCAGTTGGTGCGCCTGCTCGGAGGTCAACATGCCGAGTGTCGCACAGGTCTCAAGTCCCAGTGATTTGACACCTCTGATAATCTCCAGAATACGTTTAAAGCCTTTCGGTGTCGGCGTACGCCATGCGGCCCCCATGCAAAAACGGCTGGCACCGTTTCTCTTCGCCTCTCTGGCGCTTTCCATAACGGTCGCTTCATCCATCAAGGGCTCTACTTTAAGAGAAGTATCATGTACCACGCTCTGCGAACAATAGGAACAGTCCTCTGCGCAGGCTCCGGTCTTAATATTCAGCAGGGTACTGAGCTGTATGGCATTGGCGTCAAAATTTTGACGATGCACTGTTTGAGCCTGAAATAACAAATCATTCAGCGGCAGATCAAACAATAACTGTACTTCTTCACGTCGCCAGTCGTGACGTAAATCACTTTTCAATTTCATAGTTGATGCCATTACTTTTCCCATCCTGCTGATTACCCTATAATCAAAGAAACTTTGATTTGTTCATCATTACGAGGGACGTATTGACGAAGCAATCTCTAAACGACTGATTCTAATCAAAGAGATTGCCACGCTTTACTCGCAATGACGGGTTTCTTTGAGTATTCAGCATTTCCCAAAATATGACTGGATACGAAGTCTCAGTTTTTCGACTTGAATTGTCAACCTGGAGAACCATGGATGGTTTACAACTCCGCATTCAAAAATCTTCTGAACAGCCTGCTGCCCGTTTCCTGCGGGCTTTGCAATGCATCAACAGGCAGTCATTTACCACTATGTCAGCCCTGCCGGAGCGAGTTGCCCCTTCTTGGTACTGCCTGTAGCAGCTGTGCCCTACCTGTCGGCAGCGCCGGCAACTGCGGAAAATGCCAACAGCACCACCCCGCCTATGACGAGACACAGGCGTTGTTTCTTTATCAGGAACCGGTAAGCTTTCTAGTTCAGCAGTTCAAATTCAGCCGTAAACTGGAATACGGTTATCTGTTCAGTTCGTTGATGGCAAAAAAACTACTGTCTCTGCCGGAACAGCCAGATGTGCTTATTCCAGTCCCCCTGCACCCCAGTCGTCTGCGTAGCCGGGGCTTTAACCAGTCATGGGAAATCACACGCCAGCTGTCACGAATCACCGGCATAAACGCCAGCCACAAAATCTGCCAACGGATAAAAAAAACCCCGCTGCAAACCGGGCTTAAAGCCAGTGAACGAAAACGAAACCTCAAACAGGCATTTGCCGTAACAGCAAACGTAAAAGACCTTCATATCTGCATCGTTGATGATGTAATGACGACAGGTTCAACACTGGAAGCTATAGCGTCAGTTCTTAAATCTGCTGCCGCGAAAAGAGTCAGTGGAATAGTTGTCGCAAGAGCTGTATTGTAAAAAAATCGAAGTCAGTTTTTTTTACAAAAACAAATAAAACAAAAACACCCCCAACACTAAACGATAAACAACAAATACCATCATCCCCATACTCTGGATCATTTTCAGGAATAGCCGGATACAGATGTAGGCAAATACGGCTGACATGACAGCACCAATAATAAAACTACGCCAATGGATAGGATCAGGTGATTCTGCCAGATCAGCACCAAGCAGTATGCCGGGTAAGATGATCGCTGGAATGGATAATAGAAAGGAAAAACGTGCCGCCGCAGTACGTGTCAGGCCAAGCATCAATGCTGTCGTGATGGTAATGCCCGAACGCGATGTACCGGGTATCAATGCCAGTATCTGCGATCCGCCAATCCACAGTGCGTCCTTCCAGCTCAGGGAATGTTCATCTCTTTCCCGTTTACCGATATGATCCGCCCAGCCCAGTAGCAGGCCAAAGACTATTGTTGTAGTGGCAATTACCAGTGGGTCTCGTAATTCCCCACCGACAGCCACTTTCATCAGCACACCGCCTATGCCCAGTGGAATAGTGCCGATGACCACCGCCCAGGCCAGTTTCGAATATTTGGTGTTTGGCCTGCCTGCCAGCGTCAATGCCCAATCACGAATCATTGGAACAAGATCATGGCGAAAATAGAAAAGTACAGCGGTTAAACTGCCGACATGCACAGCCACATCAAAGGCCAGACCCTGATCCGGCCAGCCCAGCAGGCGAGGTAATAATATCAGGTGGGCCGAGCTGGAGATTGGCAGGAATTCGGTAAACCCCTGTACAGCAGCTAGCCAGATGGCATGGATATCAGACATTATAATTTCCCCCTCATATCCCTGAATGAGAAACCGGACAGCTCATGTTCAATGCCTTTTCCTAAGGCAATTATTTTGAATAACTCACCCATTTCAGCCGGTGAGGTCAATAGCTGTATTTCATGGTTTTTCACCAATTGCTGTTTCGTTATCTTTTCATTGTCAATATCGCCAGGCATAACCAGATCTACCAACCCTGACCCGAGCAGAAAATTCGCCTGAGTGGTGTAGCCGAGCACATCCAGTGCTGACGTTATAGCTGCCTCAGCAACGGCAGTAAAATCAACATGCGCTGTAATATCCTGAATGCCAACAAGTGTAAGAGGATTGCAGTGTGCATGATGACGGTAATGACACATTAGTGTTCCTCCAGAGCGTTGCGGGTGATAATACTCATGCCTGGGGAAACCATAATCGATCAACAAAACAACCCCCTGATTCAGCCCTTGTGCGATCATCTCTACCCAGCCTTTAATGGCCGGGTTTAGCTCAGAACTGTAGCCAACTGGAAGTTCAAGTTCGCCTATTTGTTCTGCAAGCCGTCCATCTGCCGGTCGGTAATTCCACTGAAAGCTCTCATCTACTGACTCCACCAGATACTGCTGTGCAATTCCTTCATCATCGACAGCAAACATCTCTACCGGCATCGCATCGAGCACTTCATTGGCCAGTACCACACCAGTAATCGCCTGCTCCGGCATACTATCCAGCCAGACGAAACGCTCACTATGCTGCGGCAGCTGCTCCGTTAACATCTGTCGCTGACGTTGTTGTAAATCAGCTGAAGTTTCCAGTATGTAATAGTACTCCGGCAAGGCAGCAAGCCTTTCCAGTTCATTCACCAGGGTCACTGCAAGTCGGCCGCTGCCCGCACCAAACTCAAGGATATTGCAGGGCGCATCAATTTCCACGAAAATCTGCGCCAGCTGGCGCGCCAGGCATTGCCCGAAGACATCACCCAGCTCAGGCGCCGTCACAAAATCCCCCTCGGCACCAAATCGACGCTGACCGGCAGCGTAATAACCCATGGCAGGCGCATAAAGTGCCAGATTCATAAACTCTGAAAATGGGATAGCACCACCTTTCGCTGCAATCACCTGCTTGATCTGTGCAACCAGCTTATCGCTGTGTTCAACAGAGATCTTATCTGGCTCGGGTAATCCTGTTATATTGAGTGGAGGAAAATTCATTGATAACCGTTAAAAAAAATAATCCCGTTGCATTAATTACCGGCAGTGCCAACCGGATAGGTGCCTGTATCGCCCGACATCTGCATCAGCAGGATTATCGGGTCATCATTCATTATCATTCGTCCGCAGAAACGGCACAAAAACTTGTTGACGAACTTAATCAGCAAAGAGCCAGTTCTGCAGACGCGGTAAAGGCCAATCTTACTGAGCCGGAAGAAGTTACTCAGCTCGCAGAACGGGCTGTAAAGTGTTTCGGTCAGCTTGATCTGTTGGTCAATAATGCCTCACGCTTCTTCGCTACCCCTATGGGGGACGTGACAGTCGCACAATGGGAAAACCTCGTCAACACGAACATGCGTGCGCCATTCTTCCTTGCCCAGGCACTGCGACAGGAACTGGCAGCAAACAACGGCTGCATTATCAATATCACGGATGTCTATGGGCATCGTCCACTTGAACATCATCCGGTCTATTCTATGACCAAGGCCGGCCTGATTATGTTAACCAAATCACTATCGAAAGAGATGGGGCCCGAAGTCAGGGTAAACGGGGTATCACCCGGCGCCATTATCTGGCCCGACAGCGATTTATCAGACAAACGAAGGTCAGAAATTCTTGATAGCACCAGTCTGGAACGCATTGGTGAACCGGATGATATAGCAGAAACGGTGGCTTTTCTCGCTAAAGCGCGTTATGTGACGGGGCAGGTTATTGCTGTTGATGGTGGCAGGCTGGTTAATATTTAAAAACAGGAGGAAAGGTTAAAGGGGAAAGGAAAATCAAAAGTGGATTTTGATACTTACATCAGTGATTTCATCGTGCCGGAATGACAAATATTGTCAGGTTTTCCTCTCCCCTTTAACCTTTCCTCTACCTTTCATCCCCTGAATTGAATCCCAGGATCTTCATCGATGCTCCCATCTTCCTCCAGCACAGCCAGCCTGCTTCCCTCAGGGTTTGACAGTACACATATAGACCGCTGAAATAAAGGTCGTCTGATGAACTTAATATACCAACCAAACCGTTCCACACCATGGTATGCTATTATCTGGTCTTCATTGAGGAACTTCATCAGGTTATCAGGAACAGGATCTACCTCGCCCCGCTTGTGTTCGTATTCCATATTCTCTGCCCACATAACCTGATTTTACTTGATACACCACCTACTTTCCAACATTAATATTTACATATAAAAAATATTGATGAGCAGGAAAATTATCAATTTTCCCGTGTTGACACACAGGTAGTTATTACCCATTCCTGGTGAAAAAGAAACTACAGCTCAACCTCCCACAAATCCTGTCCGGAAAAATCCCTCTCCTGCCACAGTCGAGAAAAACTCATCCCCAGTTCTGGATGAACATAGTCCGGTACCAGCTGCGACAGGGGTTTCAAAACAAAGGCATAACGGATAATTTCTTCACGCGGAATATCATATTCATCATCGTGGCGAAGCAAATCGCCATAGATTAATAGATCCAGATCCATGGTGCGTGATGTGAACCGTTCTTCACTGTATCTGCGTCCGCAGGATTGCTCTATCTGGCCAAGTTTACCGGCCAGTTCGCAGAGGGATAAACCGGTTTCAAAGCCGACTACCAGGTTAAGAAAGTTTTCCCCGTCAAAACCGACGGCAACCGATTCATATACCGGCGACATGGTGACAGGTGAAAATTCCGATTTGATTGCATCAAGCGCCATAGGCACATATTGCAGAGCCTGCTGGTTACTGCCAACACTGACATAAATCTGTGTCACACGGCCCTGCCCCGCTCAATGATTACACCGACATCCCGTCCACCATTGATTGCTCCCTTTTTGTTCAACTTGATGCGACACCAGGGGATCTCAAATTCATCCAGCAGAATATCGGCAATTCTTTCTGCCAGTGCTTCGACCAGATCAAAATGATTATCTTCTATAAAACTGACGACCCGCTTTGCCACTTCCCTGTAGTTCAGGGTGTCCTGAAGCCGGTCACTGGCAGCGGCGATGCGGATATCGGCACCCATATCCAGATCGATCATCAATTGCTGGGTGATCTGCTTTTCCCATTCCCAAACACCAATCTGCGCATTTACAACCAGGCCATGCAGGTAAATAATATCCATCATCTTGTTTGTCCTTAAAAAAATATTCTAAACTGCAAAGGCGTTCAGTTGAAAGTTGAACAAAACTGCCTGAGCCTTTTAACTTTTCACTTTCGACTTTTTGCTTCCCCGGGTTTCATCAATTCAGATATTTTCCATCTTGGCCTGACGGCTACTGCAATACCCTCTGACTCGCCCGCCAACAAACGAAGGCAGCCTGCATACGCAATCATTGCGCCATTATCAGTACAAAATTCCGGACGTGGGAAGTACACACTTATGTTTTCCTGTTCAGCCATTTCATTGAGCTTATGACGAAGCAATTTATTGGCACCGACACCACCGGCGACCACCAGTTGATCATGACCGGTTAGTTCAATTGCCCGTCGGGACTTTATTAGCAGAGTATCGGTAGCGGCATCCTGAAAAGCCCAGGCAATATCGGCACGTGTCTGCTCTGCTAATTGTTGATCATCATCTTCATGTCCACGCGCTGTGGTCAGGGTAAATGTTTTTAGGCCACTGAAACTAAAATCAAGACCGGGGCGATCTGTCATGGGTCGTGGAAATTCGAAGCGGCCCACCTGACCTTGCTCAGCTTCTTTTGCCACCGATGGCCCACCAGGGTAAGACAGGCCAAGCAATTTGGCGATTTTATCAAAGGCTTCGCCGACTGCATCATCCAGTGATTCACCAAGAATATTGTATTCTCCTGGCCCTGCCACATCTGCCAGCAGGGTATGTCCACCTGAGACCAGCAGCGCTAGAAACGGGAACTGGGGTCGGTTCTTTTCCAGCATCGGCGCCAGTAAATGCCCTTCCATATGATGTACGCCCACAGCAGGCACAGCCAACCCTAATGCCAGCGCCTGGCCCATAGAGGCGCCGACCAACAGAGCACCGGCAAGGCCCGGTCCTCTGGTATATGCAATACCATCAATATCCTTCAGGCGATGCCCCGATTCCTCCAGCACCTCCCGGACCAAAGGCACCAGCTTGCGGATATGATCACGTGCGGCCAATTCAGGAACAACGCCGCCGTACTCAGCGTGTATGGCAATCTGTGAATACAATCGATCAGCCAATAGCCCCTGCACACTGTCATACAATGCGACCGCCGTCTCGTCACAGGAGGTTTCTATTCCCAGTACCAGCATCTGTATCAATCTGATTCTATAAGTGTTTCTGGCGTACTGCCGCTATTGACCAAATTCACCGGGCAAACGCATATAGCTGCATTGCATCTGCAAAGAGCTGGCGGTATTACCGATTGACGCCAGACAGGCATCTTCCCGACCGGGCGGTATCCAGGCGGCAATCTGGATAAGATACTGGTTCTGGCCGTCATTGTTTAAACAGTCCGCATTCAAATGAACAATATTGGCATCAAACTCAATGAATACCTCCGTCAAGCGTGCAACCAGCCCAGGGTGATCTCCGCCCTGTATAGTAATGCGGTGAGTAATTTCAGTATTTTCTGCGGGTTTTGCAGAAAATTCAAAATCGACCACCTGTATTTCAGCATTAGCAAGCTCAGGCAATGATCCCAGGGTTTCTTCAAGTGATTCCTTTGTGATCTCAGGGTCGGATTCGCAAACCGCAGTAAACTTTGCCCCGCTGCCAAGCACACTAAAGCTGGTGCTGCCAAGATTAATGCCAAGATCGAACAAACAGCCACTGATAGCAGAGACCAGACCTGTTTTGTCCGATGAAAGGACGCTGACGAGATAGACGTTTTGCATTTTTTGCTCCGACGGGACAACGAAATACCAGATTCTACCTTAAGGAACCCCTGATCAATTCATGAACTCGTATTTTACGCCTAAAATATCCAGGTTTGAGGCGTAAATCGCACGTAATAGCTAGCTATTGCGAAGGTTTGCAACGAAAAAACTGGATATTTCAGATCGTAATCTACTTCGTCCAGAATTAATCAGAGGTTCCTTAACTTTTATCTTAGAAGTTTCAAGTTTCAAATCGCAAGACTGAAAATCAAAAAACTAAAGATTTAACCACCAGGGCGCAAAGACACTAAGAAACCTTTGAAATATTTTTCATAGCGCCCTCTGCGCCCTGGTGCTTCATTAGTTTTGGAACTTGAAACTTGATCAATTGTTTCTGTTCAGAATATGTACAAAAATAAAAAAGGTGGTTATAATGCGCTGCTCTCAAAATTATTGATGTATTTAAAGGAACCATTGCATGCCAAGTGTACGCATCCGTGAAGGCGAACCCTTCGATATCGTCCTCCGTAAATTTCGTCGTTCTTGTGAAAAAGCCGGTGTTTTTACCGAAGTCCGCCGTCGCGAATCCTACGAAAAACCTACTACCGTCCGTAAACGCAAGATGGCTGCTGCGAAAAAACGTGAAATGAAGCGCATTTCTCGTGATCGTCAACACCTTACCCGCAACTTCTAATACCCCCGGCTAAGAAAGTTATCTGCTATGGTTTCAACCAAGAAACGCATAGCCAGTGACGCCATACAGGCAATGCGCGACAAGGATGTTGTGCGTAAAGACACACTGCGCATGTTGCGTGCCGCCATCCAGCGCCGCGAAGTAGATGAACGCACCGAGCTTGATGAAGCACAGGTGCTTGCAGTCATCGAGAAGCAGGTCAAGCAGGCACGTGATTCGATTTCCCAGTTCATAAAAGGTAGCCGCCAGGATCTTGCCGACAGGGAACAAAACGAACTTGATATCCTGATCGAATACCTGCCGGAACAAATGTCAGCAGAAGAAATTAATCAGCACGTTAAATCCGTAATCGAACAAACCGGTGCCAGTAGCATGAAAGATATGGGCAGGGTCATGGGAATGTTAAAACCACTCTTGCAGGGCAGGGCTGACATGGCTGCAGTCAGTAAAAGCATCAAAGACCTACTAGTGTAGTGCCCCCAGGAGCCTGATGGGCAGACGCATACCACCGGAATTTATTGACGAGCTGCTGGCTCGTGCAGACATTGTCGAAATCATCGACAGCCGTGTGCCATTAAAAAAGGCTGGTCGTGAATACAAGGGCTGCTGCCCGTTTCATGACGAAAAAACCCCCTCATTTACAGTCAGCCCTGGCAAGCAGTTCTATCATTGTTTCGGCTGTGGTGCACACGGCACAGCCATTGGCTTTCTGATGGATTACGACAATCTAGGCTTCCGCGAAACCATCGAGGAGCTGGCCGGACGCTACAGTATGATCATCCCTGAAACAATCAGTGAGGATAATTCTGCCGAGCGACGCAAGCAGGCCGACCTGTATGGCATACTGGATTTGGCTAACAAACATTTCCAGCTGCGTTTACGCGAAACTGAATCAGCAAAAAACTATCTGATCGAGCGCGGCCTTTCGGGTGAAATTGCCGCCTGCTACGAACTGGGCTTTGCTAGAGAAAGCTGGGATGACCTGCTTAATTCTCTGACGGCAAAAAACATCTCCAGAAAAGACCTCGAGACTGCGGGACTTATTTCCTCCAACGACCAGGGACGTGTTTTCGACAAATTTCGCGACCGCATCATCTTTCCTATCCATGATCAGCGCGGGCGTGTGATTGCCTTCGGCGGCCGGATACTCGGTGACGGCGAACCCAAATACCTCAACTCTCCAGAGACTCCTGTCTTTCACAAGGGCAAGGAACTATACGGCCTGTATCAGGCACTCAGCGCCATCAGCAAACAAAATCAGTCACTGGTGGTCGAAGGTTATATGGATGTCATCGCGCTGGCACAGACCGGTATAGAGAATGTGGTCGCTGCACTGGGAACGTCTACCACACCCGGTCACATTGAACTGCTGTTCCGTCGATGCGATGAAATCATTTTCTGTTTTGATGGCGACCGCGCAGGACGCCAGGCAGCCTGGCGAGCACTGGAAAACTCCCTGCCGTCGATGCGTGACGGTAAACAGGCCGGTTTCCTTTTCCTGCCGGATGGTGAAGACCCGGACAGCTATGTCAGAAAACTTGGACATGACGGTTTCTATGAGCAATTGCGCGAGAAATCTCTGCCCCTGCCCGAATACTTGCTGAACCATCTTGCAGAAGATATTGATCTAAGTCGAATGGACGGCAAGGCAAAGCTGGCAGCACTGGCCCGACCACTATTAAACAGACTCCCACGTGGAACACTCAAAGCCCTGTTGATGCAAAAGCTGGCAGAGATTACCGCCATGGACAAACAGGGTCTGGCTGACTTGATGCTGGATCAGCCGAAACAGCTATCCGGGCGCCAAAAAGTTACTTCGCCTAACAGCAAAAAACACAGTTTAATAGGCAAAACCCTCACCCTGTTGCTAAATCAGCCGGAACTTGGGCGTGAAGTCAACAATCTGGAGTATCTGCGGTTGCTGGAACTGGCTGGTATGGATGTTCTGAGTGAAATAATTGATATAATCAAAGGTCGCCCTAACTTGACAAGTAGTGCTATAATCGAGCGTTTTCGTCAAACAGTTTATTACGACCGCCTTTGCGAGCTAGCCAGCTCAGGTATCGAACTTGGAGATGAAGCGGTAAAAACAGAGTTTCTTGATGCGATTAACCGTCTGCATTTAATGGCCATCGATCAGGAAACAAAGAAAATAACCTCGCGCTCAACTAAACTAAGTGAAAAAGACAAAATGCGACTGCGTAGCCTGCAGCAGGAACGGCTTGTACTCAAACATTAGGGGACACTCTATTAATTCTGGACATGTAAGCCTGTGATTCAAAACCTGCCATCTCAAGGCAAGGATCACACGTGAACTAGCTATTGCGAAAATTCTTAACATAAGGATGCAGGTTTGGATTCAAAATGATTATTCATGAATTAATAATAGAGGTGTCCTATTGCAACACAGATGGAATATGCGCAGTACCATTTCCATCATTAAAAAGAATCAGGGTTATTGATATGCGGGTATTTGGCTCCATCTTTACCTGACCAGGATTATATTTATCTACTGCCAACTTTTCTGTCACGAGTCTCATCTGTATGGATCTTGAAACAAAACGATTACAACTTAAAAAGCTGATTCTAAAGGGTCGCGAGCAGGGTTTTCTAACCTATAGCGAGATCAATGATCATCTGCCGGAAGATGTACACGACACTGATCAAATAGAAAATATCGTACAGATGATCAATGACATGGGCATTGACGTCTACGATCAGCCGCCTGATGCTGACAGCCTTATCATGAAGGCTGAAACAACGGATGAGGCAGTTGTAGAAGAAGCTGAAGCGGTACTCACCTCTGCAGTGGAAAGTGAATTTGGCCGCACGACCGACCCGGTGCGCATGTACATGCGTGAAATGGGTACAGTTGATCTACTTACTCGTGCAGACGAAATTAAGCTGGCCAAGCGCATTGAGGAAGGCATTCGCCAAAGCATGGGTGCTTCTGCCACCAGCCCGTTTATTATTGAATCCCTGCTGGAAAAAGTTTCGCTGATCGAAAATGAGGAAATGCGGCTGACTGATCTGCTGCTGGGCTACATTGACCCCAACGAACCGGATGTTATCCCTACTCCTGCACAGGTAGCAATCGGTGCGGAGAAAAAAGACTCGGATGAAGACGACGAACCTACAGGGCCTGATCCTGAAGAGGCAGTTAGACGCTTCAAGAGCCTGAAGCGCCTGTATAACCGCCTGATAAAAGCAATCGACCGGAAAGGCCCAGCAGACCCTGCAGTCAAAAAGATTCAGATGAAACTGTCTGAAGAATTTCTGGAGATTCGTTTCACCCCTAAACAGACCCAGATGTTCATCTCTGGCGTAAAAACCATGGTAGGTGAAATTCGTACCTGCGAGCGTGAAATACTGCGTATTGTAGTTAAACAGGGACGTATCACCCGGAAAAATTTTATTGAGGTATTTCCAGGCCATGAAACTGAAATCGAATGGCTGGATGAAATCATTGCATCCGGTAAAGGAGATGGCTCAGCTCTGACTGGTAAGCGAGACCGTATTGCCAGCCTGGCGGCCAGACTGACTGCTATTGAGGAAGTGGCCGGCCTGCCGATTCACCAGCTAAAAGAAATTAATCGCCTGGTATCTATTGGTGAAGCGAAGGCGCGTCGTGCCAAGAAAGAAATGGTGGAAGCCAATCTGCGTCTGGTTATTTCTATTGCAAAAAAATATACCAACCGTGGGCTACAGTTTCTTGACCTCATTCAGGAAGGTAACATCGGCCTGATGAAAGCGGTAGACAAGTTTGAATACCGACGTGGTTATAAATTTTCCACCTATGCAACCTGGTGGATTAGACAGGCCATTACGCGATCCATCGCGGACCAGGCACGTACCATTCGCATCCCTGTACACATGATCGAGACCATCAACAAGCTGAACCGAATATCGCGTCAGATCATGCAGGAACTTGGCCGCGAAGCGACACCGGAAGAGTTAGCTGAGCGCATGGAAATGCCGGAAGAAAAAATACGCAAGGTATTGAAAATTGCCAAAGAGCCGATCTCCATGGAGACCCCCATCGGCGACGATGAAGATTCGCATCTCGGTGATTTTATTGAAGACAAAAACATCGAAGCGCCGATGGATTCGGCGACAGGTTCCGGTCTGAAGTTCGCCACTACTGATATTCTTGATACCCTGACACAACGTGAAGCCAAGGTACTGCGAATGCGTTTCGGTATTGGCATGAATACAGACCATACACTGGAAGAAGTGGGCAAGCAGTTTGATGTAACCCGGGAACGTATTCGTCAGATAGAAGCCAAGGCACTGCGCAAGCTCCGTCACCCTTCACGCTCAGAGCACCTACGCAGCTTCCTTGAGCCAAATCAGTGATCACACAGGGGCCTATAGCTCAGTTGGTTAGAGCAGGAGACTCATAATCTCTTGGTCCGGGGTTCGAGTCCCTGTGGGCCCACCAACATTCCTGATGAAGATCAGGTAGTTAAGCGGGTGTAAAATGCACCCGCTTTTTTATCCTTTTCTCCTTAAACGTGACCAGATCGTGACATCCGTCATCCTGTGATTTCAGGTAACACCCTAATATTTATACTAATTTCTTGCACTTCCACTCCATAAATAACTCGTTTTTGCTAAAGAGCAAGTGATTATAATCTCCGGGTCTTTGTTCAGTTCAGAGACTTCTTAAGGAGATAAAACAAGAATAAAAAAAAGGGGCTATTATTTATTATTATTGATAAATAACTTATAATAACATGTGAAACAAACCATCAAGGAAAAACCCAACATGAACAACGACACGATTGAACACCCGGTATTGAAGCAATTAGCTGATGCCGGCACGATCCAGCATGCCACGGCCGTGGCACTGGGCGAAAACTGGTCATTGATGTTCAAAATTGGCAAGGCCGAAAAAGTGCTGTCTACAATCAACGGCGGTCAGCCGCGCGTATGGCGGCACCTGGACAGTTTAGTGCGCTACCTCTCCTCTATCGGCATTGTGCATTTTGGTGTCGATGCCGGCCACTATGCGCCGGATAACACCCGCAAGCGCCCGGACAAGGCCGCTGTCCTCAAACAGGCACACGAGGCCGCCGCACACAACAAATGGTTCCGTCAAGAGGTCAAAAAAGCAATTGCGACAGCGGACGCCGATCCGGATGGCGGGATTCCCTGGGAAGAGGTTCGGGGTGACATGGAGCGCTGGATAAAAGACCTTGAATCGCATTAAGTTTACGCGCCAGGCGCGTAAGGATCTTGTGCAAATTCGGGATTACATCGCAGAAGATAGCCCTGCTGCAGCCGCTCGGGTGCTGCGCATAATCATCCAGAAAACCAACCGGCTCATCGATCACCCAAAACTGGGACGGCGTGGCCGTGTGGTGGGTACACGTGAATTGGTTATTACTGAAACACCCTATATTTCGGTCTATCGAGTTGAAGGTGAAATGATTGATATACTTCGTGTCTTGCACGGCGCCAGGCAGTGGCCGGAATGTTGAATCTAAATAGACACGGAGGGTGGACATGCCGAAAAATATTTATTGATGCATGCTTTGGGTTGCTATGGATAAATACAACTGCGACAGCAAACCCTGCTCTCACTGATCCAATTGACCAGAAGGAGCTGAAGCGTGTTCTAAGGTAAAATCACAGAGGAACAAAAATGCGCAGAATGAAGTGAAGCAATATGAGTAAACGACACGATACCGATAAAGCAATACGCAATTTGATGAAATGGCTGGAACAGCCGGAGTTTCAGGAACTGCATGCAACTGTAATCGAGGAACACATGGCGCCTGTCTGCAAGCACCTCGGCATCAGTCAGGAAGAACTTACCGAGGAAATTATAGAAAATGGTTTAGATGGCATGCTGTTCGGAATTATGTTTGAGGATTTTATCAGCAGCCCCTTTTTAGCAGATAACAGGACAGTGGTAGATGATTATCTGAAGCGCCGTGGCTGGCGTGAAAGTGTTTCGGGTCGCAGGTACCTGCAAAAACTTTCTCAATCTACGCTCTCCCTGTATGAAATTGTAGAAATTAACCCGGGCCAACATTGTGATGTGCGTGATGTCATACGTGGTGGGGATACGGTACGGGTGTTCGAAAAAATGGGCACTCAGAACCTGGTAAAATGGGATCGTCTGGCTGCCCGCATACTGAACAGTAATGGCAAGCATATATTTTCCGGCGGGATGTTGCCGTTTCGACAGGAAGCAGCGCAAAGCCTGCTTAGGGTAATCGACAATACACGAAAAGAGTATAGAAAGGCTATCGATAAGTTAAAGGACAAACAAATCAAAGACCTGTCCTCGATAAACCACGAAGAAGATATTTTACAGGATTCCTGTTACGTCTTCACCAGCACATGGCTCATACACACGTTAGATGGCTTGCATCAAGCTCAGCCTGAAATGCAAAACTTTGATGGCGAAGCCATTGAGTTTACAGAAACGCGCTTTCCTTGTCTGGACGAACAGGTTGAACCCATCATCGACAGGCTGGACAGCACCATCGAATGGGAACGGGATACTTCGGATGCCCTCCTGTGGAACTGGTTTCCGCCACAGCAGCAAAGCAATGAGAAAACAGGAAACACAAAAAAGGGCATGTCCATTGGGACACTGGATGCAGATCAGCATCAAATAAGCGGCATGCTGGAATTATGTCCGGGTGTACTGAAGCTCACCACCAATTCCAGGGAGCGGGCACAACGGGGAAAGGATGTGCTGGAATCACTGCTAGATGGCCTTATCGGCCCGCCCTTAAGCACCATTCAAACTCCTGAACAGGCCTTGTCCGAGAGAGAAGCTGAAAGGGACAATGGTGACGGCATGAATGCAATGGATGATATCGATCCCGAGGTCGCTGCAAAGATGGTGAAAGACTACCTCGATCAACACTATAGAAATTGTCTCGATGAAACTATCCCGATGTTAGGCGACAAAACTCCGCGGCAATGCGCGAGCAGCAAAAGGGATCAGGCCGAAGTCATAGAATGGCTTAAACATCTGGAAAACAATGAACACCGGCGAGTCGCCAGTCAGGGTGGAAAACCCTACGACAGCCGCTGGATGTGGGAAGAATTAAATCTGGAAAAATACCGACACTGACAATTACATCTTCGCCTGTCATCGCCTTTTGTAGCAGATCAATCGAGCCTGACCCGAATGGCACTAAGTTAAGCCTTCTTTGCACGATATTTTCTTCTTAAATTCATCTCTCTCATTTCGTCTCCTGGTGCGGTTAATAGTTGATGCGGTTATCTGAACCAAAATTTCCCACGGTTCACTCTTTATACTGGGAGGGCTGTGCTATCAGCAATCATTACCGTCCCGCAGTGCACCCACAAACGTGACCAAATCGTGACACATATAGGTCACAACAGGTCATAAACAGTCACGTATAAGAGAATTAACGCGGGGCCATGTGCGCTAACCTGTTGTAATTGTTAAATGTTAGTATAGCATTCAGGACTCATAATCTCTTGGTCCGGGGTTCGAGTCCCTGTGGGCCCACCAACATTCCTGATGAAGATCAGGTAGTTAAGCGGGTGTAAAATGCACCCGCTTTTTTATCCTTTTCTCCTTAAACGTGACCATACGTGACCTTGTACCTTAGAATCGGGGGCAGTCATGTGTTTGGCCCTTCAATGCCTGTCTCATTGATGGATTAAGTCTCATTCATGTAATTTCGTTTCCGCCAATAATGCTTATTCCTGGGTTGCTTAGATCAAGTATCTCACCCGGACGCGCTGCGTGTACTGGTGCAGAGAGCTGTTGGCGCAGGCAGTTAGACAGCCCTGCAATTGCCCGTTCTTCCCCATGTACCAGGACTACGGGTGGCCGCCCCTCAAAGTTGGAATACCAGTTTTTCAGCGCAGTCTGGTCTGCGTGGGCGGACAGACCGCCAATGGTGTATACCGCCGCGGCTACACGTATGGATTCGCCCCACAGTTTAATATGTTGCACACCGTCCAACAGGGCGCGACCCAGTGTGCCTTTTGCCTGGAAACCGGTAATTACAAGCTTGCATTCCCTGCGCCAGATATTGTGTTTGAGATGATGCTTGATACGCCCACCGGTGCACATACCACTGCCGGCAATGATGATTGCTCCACTACGGATGCGGTTGATTGCCATGGACTGATTGGCAGTACGTGAGATATGCAGGTTCGGTAATAGTGTATTTTTCTTATGTTGACGCCATAGCCCAGCGGTATCGGCATCAAACAGATCACTGTGTTGTGTGAAAACGCGGGTGGCTTCAATAGCCATCGGGCTATCCAGAAATATATGCCAGCGATCCAGTCCCCATTCCTTATAGTGCCTGGCAAACAGGTAGAGAATTTCCTGGGTGCGTCCCACCGCGAAAGCCGGCATTAGAATGTTACCCTTGCCATGGGTGGCCAAGTTAAGCACTTCGTGGATTTCACATTGGGTATCTTTCCAGGATCGGTGCAAACGATCACCGTAAGTGCTTTCCATTATTACCAGATCAGCCTGTTTGATCGGGACAGGATCTTCCAGAACTGGCATGCCGGAACGGCCCAGATCACCGCTGAATACCAATTTTCGCGTTTCTTCTCCCTCGGCGAGCCACAATTCCACAATGGATGAACCCAGGATATGCCCGGCATCGGACAGGCGCAGGCTCACGCCGGGCAGGATGCGCTGTTTTTTTGCGTAGACCAATCCCTTGAAATGGCTCATAACAACCCTGGCATCTTCCACGGTGAACAGTGGCTCTACAGGATCCAGCCATTTACGTGCCCGTTTTCTATTCTCCCACTCTGCGTCCTTTTCGCTCAGGAATCCTGCGTCTTTCAACATAATCCGACACAGGTCGCGACATGCACGATGGGTATAGATCGAACCACTAAAACCGGCTTTGACCAACAACGGTAACCGCCCGGAATGATCAATATGGGCGTGACTTAGCACCACCGCGTCGATGCTCTTCGGATCAAAAGGAAACGGCTCTCTGTTACGTGCCTCATCCTTGCGTCCGCCTTGAATCAGGCCACAGTCAAGCAGGATCCGCTGACTGCCAAACTTCACCAGGTGGCAAGATCCCGTGACCTCGCCAGCGGCGCCAAAAAATTGAATGTTTATGGCCACAGCACATCCTCCCTTTCTTTTTTAATCCGGACTATTTCGATCCTTGTTATTTCGATCCAGGTACCGCACAAATGACTTCTCCAACTCAACCAGAAATAATACCGAGGAGGAGACGAGAAAAATGTGCAACCACACATTGAAGTCGATTGCGATGGTACCAAATAAGGACTGCATTGGCGTAAGGTAGGTAAACCCAAGCTGGAAGACGATGAGTATACAAATGGTAATCAGAACGTAACGATTGCCTGTTAATCCTGCCCAGTTAAATACCGATGCTGAGATATAACGAGAATTGAATAAATAAAAAATCTCGAACATGACCAGTGTATTCACAGCCACAGTGCGCGCATACTCGATGCTGGCACCTTGTTGTACCTCCCACAGAAACATCCCCATTGTTCCCCCCATTATGATGAAGGAGACAAATACAACCCTCCAAATGAGGTAATGAGTGAGTATTGGTTCATGAGCATCGCGTGGAGGGCGCCGCATGACATTCTGTTCGGGCGGTTCAAATGCCAGTGACAGGGCCAGGGTAACAGCCGTCACCATATTCACCCAGAGTATCTGCACTGGCGTTAACGGTAGTTGGTGAAAACCAAACAGGATGGCGACAAGAATGATAAGTGCCTCGCCACCATTGGTTGGTAAAATGAAGAGGATAGCCTTCTTGAGGTTGTCGTAAACCGTGCGTCCTTCTTCAACAGCGTGTGCAATCGAGGCAAAATTATCATCGGCCAGGACCATTTCGGCGGCTTCCTTAGCCGCTTCAGTTCCATTCTGGCCCATAGCGGTGCCGACGTCGGCACGTTTCAGGGCCGGGGCATCATTTACCCCATCTCCCGTCATCGCCACAATCAAACCCTGTTCCTGCATCAGTTTTACCAAAAGCAGCTTGTGTTCAGGATTGACACGCGCATACACATCAACATCCAGCACGCGGTGGCGCAACTCATCCTCTGACATTAATTCAAGTTCCTGGCCGGTGAGTACATCCTCGATATTAACCAGTTTCAGTTGTTGTGCGATAGCGCGCGCGGTGGCACCGTGATCACCGGTGATCATCTTCACTCGAATGCCCGCCTGCTGGCATACCTGCACCGCTTCGATCGCTTCCTTGCGAGGCGGATCGATCAAGCCGAACAGGCCCAGTAATATCAGGTCGTTTTCTACGTCACTGAATTTCAGTTCCGTCTTCTCGTGGCTTACCTGCTTGACGGCAATGGCCAGTACTCGCTGACCTTGCAGTGCCATTTCTTCTATACGGGTCAGCCAGTAATTTCTGTCCAGAGGCTGGTCGCCTTCAATGGCCCGCTGATAAGCACACATCTCCAATACGCGTTCAGGCGCCCCTTTGAGAATTATGAATGCATCACCTGCATGGCTGTGATGAAGCGTGGCCATAAAACGATGTTCTGATTCAAAAGGGATAAGATCGGTACGCGGATATTGTTTACCTTCAGCCTCAATATCCAGTCCGACCTTTGAACCTGATACTAACAATGCCCCCTCCATCGGATCACCGTGGACTAGCCATTCGTCGTTTCTTCGTTCCAGTGATGCATCATTGCAAAGCATCCCAGCCCTGACTACCTCCTGCAGAAGTGGCCGCTCTTCTGGAAGTACATCCCTGTTCGACAGGGATATCACACCGTGGGGATCGTATCCTGTACCGCCCAGTTCGAACAGATTTACGACAGTGGCAATCGCACGCACGGTCATTTCGTTGCGGGTTAGGGTGCCAGTCTTGTCCGAACAAATGACGGATACCGCCCCCAGCGTTTCGACGGCAGGTAGCCTGCGAATAATGGCATTTCGCCGGGTCATACGCTGCACACCGATAGCCAGCGTGATAGTCATAATTGCGGGCAACCCTTCGGGAATCGCGGCTACCGCCAGGCTGACAGCGGCAAGAAACATTTCAGTGGCTAAATAATCCCGGACTAGCGAGCCGAAAGCAAAGGTAATAACGGCAATACCCAGGATGGCTACTGAAAGCCAAAATCCAAACTGGGCCATCTGACGTAACAGCGGGGTCATCACTGTTTCCACTTCAGATACCAGTGTACTGATGCGACCAATCTCAGTTTGTGTACTGGTCGCAACAACCACACCGGCCCCCTGGCCATGGGTAATAAGGGTGCCTGAATATGCCATGCAACGGCGATCTCCGATCACGGCCTCCTGTGTGACAGGATTAGTGACCTTTTCTACCGCCATCGACTCACCTGTCAGTACCGACTCCTGAATTTGCAGTCCCTTGACTCGAAACAAGCGCAAATCTGCCGGAACCTTATCGCCTGATTGCAACAAGACGATATCACCAGGCACTAACTCTTCAGCCTGAATCGTCGTTTGTCGGCCATCACGCATAACAATTGCATTCGGAGAGAGCATCTGCCGTATTGCTCTCAAGGCATTTTCGGCCTTTCCTTCCTGCACGAATCCGATTAGAGCATTGAGAACAACCACACCCAGGATCACACTGGCATCCACCCAGTACTCCAGCATGGCTGTAACTGCGCTTGCGGCAATCAACACATAGATTAATACATTATGGAATTGGTAAAAAAATCGTGTCAGTGAACCACGCGTCTTTGGTTCGGGAAGTCGGTTCGGCCCGTATTTGGAAAATCTGTCAGTTACATCTTCTTTGGATAGACCATCTGGGGATGTAGCAAGCGATTCCAGGACGGCTTTGATATTTTCGCTATGCCAACTTTCTGAGGTCGAAACCGGCTCACCTGACGAACCTTTTAGTTTTCTGTATGCTTTAAGTGACTGGTGTGTCACCACAGCACCCACAACAGATAAAATGACCAACATAACAAGGACAATCAGCCATTCTATGACAGCAATATCAAAATGCCATGTAAGATTATCGTTCATCTACATGTTCACTTAATCTCAGGTAAGTTATATGGGCACCTCTATTTATTCATGAATAAATAGAGGTGCCCATATGTAAGATTCTAGATTTTACAATCTAAAATCATGGATCGTGCATCTTCCAGTGTTACAGGTTAGTCGCATAAACGAATACAAACACCCCATGGACATTCACTCCTCCAACGTGACTGGCGTTACGAAGCCGGGAGGCTTGATTGCTAGAACTGAGCAATCGATCTGGTTCAGAATCGTCTCCGCCGTATTGCCCATGAAGAATCCGGGAACACCGGTGCGGGCCACAGTCCCCATGACGACAAGATCGGCCTCGATCCGTTTGGCAAGTGCCGGAATTTCTTTACGGGCCGATCCCTTCAGCAGGTGTATTTGAGGTTTGAGGTAACCCACAGCGTCCTGACCCAGAGTGATGGATACCTTGCGCATCAACCCGTCCAAACTGGTCTGGTGCTGCTGTCTCACCTGTTCGACGTAGGCAATAATTTCCTCTTCTGGTGCATGCATAAACGCGCCACGCATAGCACTCTCTCCGATCACTTCCCACGCATGCGCAATATGCATCTCGGCAAAGTCGGATAGCGCCACGGAGCTGGCCATTTCAAGAATCTGCCGGTTCAACGTATGTCGTGATTCCTGCTCTGACTGGGGATACTCGTCACCGACATCAACCGCAGCCAGGATGTGGCGGTGGATTTTCGGTGCATGTGGCTTGATGAGCCAAACCGGGCACGGGCACTTGCGCAACAGGTGCATGTCATCACTGCCGAACAATCGGTTTAACCAATCCTGAGGTTCGAGAATCTTGATCACCAGATCACACCCATTGCGCAATACTTCGCGGATGATCTCCAGGAAGGGAGTGCCTATCAATATATTGGTTTCTATCTTGATCTGCTTACGGTAAGGCTCGAGGAGTGTTTCCAGTTCCTGCGCATGCTCTTTTACCAGTGCAGCCTGCAGATCAGCGGATATTGGGCCGCCCTCCGGCATCCCGATACCTGCAGTAATTCGCGGCACTAAGTCGATGACTGTCAGCTCGGCCTGATTGTTTTTTGCCAGCGTGACGGCACGTTCCAGCATCTTCTTACATGCCTCCCCGGGTTTCGCCACGCAAAGAATTTTTTTGAATTGTTTCATCTCATTAAACTCCTTATGAAACCTTCGGGACTGTGTCGTATATCCGGGCCACGCTTTTGTCCACCGCCTCTTTGGTCCATTATATACTTCTTAGCGATAGATAAAATAGAACTTGCCTCTAAACAAAACTCAGCAGATAGCTTATAATACCAATAACTACAATAAGTTAGAGAGCAAAGATGAAAAAGGAAGAAATGAGTTTTTTCGACTGGCAAGCACGATTTGATACCGAAGAGGCGTGTAAGGAATATTTATATAAAGAAAAGTGGCCAAACGGGTTTCAGTGTTCACAGTGTGGCCATAACCACGCCCATTATCTACCCAGTCGTAGTTTGTACCAATGCAGTGGATGCCATAAACAACACTCTGTGACGGCAGACACCGTTTTTCATTCAACCAAACTG
>BDTD01000021.1 GCA_002897635.1 bacterium BMS3Abin11
TGATCTTACACAGCAGGAGAAAAACGACAATCAGGCACAAATGGAGTCTATGAAGCGGCTGAGACTCGAGGAAAAGGCAACACGCCATAAGGAAGCCGCAACCAGGGCTGCAGACATCTGCAAAAAGGCCCAGCCTGAATCAGGGCTACACGCATACCTGCAGGAAAAGAAAGTAAAAGCCTACGGTATCCGTACTAACGGCCTTGATTTAATTGTCCCCATGCGTGACTCATCGAAAAGGCTTCACTCAATTCAGACTATTTCACCAAAAGGAGATAAGAAGTTCCTCCCTGGCGGAAGGGTTCAGGGTTGCTATCACTCAATTGGCAAGCCAAATGGAGAGCTTTGTATAACAGAGGGCTATGCAACTGCAGCAAGCATTCGTGAAGCAACAGGAAAAGCGGTGGCTGTAGCGTTCAATGCTGGTAACCTCATGCAGGTAGCTAAATCAATCAGAGCAAAATACCCCGACATTAAATTGATCTTGTGTGCTGATGATGATTGCAATACTGAGGGGAACCCTGGCATTACTAAGGCAACAGAAGCAGCCAATGCTGTAGGTGGTCTGCTAGCCGTTCCAGACTTCGGCAATGACCGTCCTGATAATGCTACTGACTTTAATGACATGGCAGCACACAGAGGGTTACAGGCAGTGTCAGCCGCTATATCAAAGGCCATGCTGCGAGGTGAAGACGTCAGACAAAGCACATCAGTTGAAATTACAAATAACCATGATCCAGATTTAATGCCCCAGGCTCTAGCCGCCTTGTCTGAGTTCGAATATGCAAAACTTAGAATTGTAGCCGCTGAGTTCAATGAGGTGAGGCCATCTGATCTCGATAAGGAAGTTAAAAGGCTGCGTAAAGGTAGTGAAGAAACAGAAACGTCACAAGGTAAAGAAATTCAATTGCCTGAGCCTGAACCATGGGAAGAACCTGTTGATGGATTAGAGTTATTAAATGACATATCCGATACGATAAAACGGCACATGTCATTGAAAGATAGCTATGCAGATGCGTCAACCGTATGGGCTGCTCACACTTACTTGTATGATGCGTTTAGCCACACTCCGAGACTTTGTATTACAGCGCCAGATGTAGAGTGTGGGAAAACTGTATTGATGAGTCACTTGATTGGGAATCTGGTCACACGACCGCAAATTGTAGAGAACATGAGTCCCGCCCCTTTCTTTAGATTGGCGGCAAGCTATCAGCCTATATTTTTGATTGATGAAGTGGACGCGTTTCTAAAAGAAGACTCTGACCTTATCTCTGCCCTGAACAATGGATGGGAGCCACACGGGTGTGTTTTACGCTGTGTTGGTGATGATAATGAGGTGCGCCAGTTCTCCACTCACTGCCCTGTTGCGATGGCAGGAATTGAACTATACAACCGCCTGCCTCCTGCAACGATGAGTCGCAGCATTGTTATACATCTGGAGAGGGCTGTTGGTGATGAAGTTCAGGAGGAATATGACGAGAGGATACACAGACAGAATATAAAAGTTTTGGGCAGAAAACTTGCTAGATGGTGCCAGGATAATTATGAGAAATTAAAGAGCCTTGATCCCGTCTTACCTCATGGCGTAAAGAATCGCCAGGCTGATAAGTGGCGACCATTAATGGCCATCGCCCAGGTTGCCGGGGGTAATTGGCCATCCCGTATTGAACGTGCAATGTTTTCTCAGGTAGATATGTCAGAACCTAGCAAGCGCCATCAGCTTTTGACGGACATGATCGAGGTCATGGGCGGGGATATTCACACAGCCACTCTGATAGATAGGCTATGCAATATGGAAGACTCGCCATGGTCAGATTACAACTTTAGGGAAAGAGACGAAGACCGCCGGAAAATTAAACCTCGCCAAATTGCCCTCCTGCTTAAAGGGTTCGGAGTACACCCAAAGGATGTACGCGCAGGAGGCCAGCCAAGGAAAGGCTACTACTTTACAGAGGTAAAAAATGCAGCAGATAGATATATCAGTAGTGCCCCCCCCGGGGAAAGGGCTACAACGCTACAAGTCAACACAAGCAAGGCTTTGCGGAAAGTTACAAACGCTACACAATGTAGCGGATACGATTCTGATGCGCAACAAACGCTACATGATGTAGCGGATAGAATCAGCCGGAAAGCTAATGCCAGTATGGATTGTAGCGTTGTAGCGGATATTCCGGGGGGTAGGGGCCAGTATGAGGGGATGATATGAAAGTAGATGCTCTTGTAAAAGAAACTATAGAGCAAGGATTTCGTCTCTGGCGTGATGGGGGCAATGTGAGATTCCGGGGTGACATTGAAATGCCACCTGAACAGATCAATGATCTGCGCGAACATAAGTTAGAACTACTGGCGTATCTAAAACTCAGGGATATTGCCGGAAAGTTAGACTGGCATCTTTCAGACCTGCTGGATTGGTACTCTGACGACTTAATAGAAATCAGCCACATGGAAATGGATGTTGTGGGGTTTGTTGTAAGGGATTATATCCACAACATTGATCTATGCCGGGGCGAAGGTTATCAGCCGTTAGGTGAATTAATCCAAGTGTGTGCAGCATAAACAACAAGTAATTAATATCACAGTCTAAAGACAAGGAATTAACATGGATCAGAAGGAACTGACCCAAACAAAAGAAGCGATTAAGCCGACACAAAAAGATGTCCCGCCAATGAAATACCGGATTGAAGAAGGGGGGCTGGCGCCCTTTGATGAAGAAGCAAACGTTCAAGCTATCATGAAGATGAAAACAGCTTGCACAGGGACAGATGACCCGCACTTGTGTACCCTATTGGAAAGCGGGGTTGTTACGTTAGCATACAAGTCGATGAATGAACCTGAAACTGCTATCAATGGCAGCCTGGCAATGATGCACGAGATAAGCCCGAACGATGGCCTGGAAGGAATGTTAGCTGCTCAAATGGTAGCAACTCATCTAATGATGATGGAATCTGCCGTACAATCCATGACAAAGGGCCAACCGAATAGAGTAGAAAATTATCATATCAATAATGCCAGTAAAATGTCGCGCACCTTCATTGCACAAATGGAAGCATTGCAAAAATACCGAACAAAAGGACAGCAAACAATCCGGGTTCAGCACGTTCAGGTTAATGATGGCGGTCAAGCCATAGTCGGGAACGTACAGACCGGGGGGGGTTCCGGGGGGAATGGGTAAATGGAAGGGGCCGCCCCATGAGAATATTCCCAGGTGCGGGGCAAAAACGCGCCCAGGCCATCCTTGTGGGCATTTTGCAATGGCGAATGGTCGATGCCGGTATCACGGGGGGAAATCTACAGGAGCCAGGAACCCGCACCGGACAGTAAAGCACGGACAGTACACAAAAGAGGCTATTGAAATGAGGCGTTTCATGTCTCGGCTCATCAGTGATGCAAGAGAACTTATCAATAAAATGTAACGTCAGTAAGTTTGCGAGAATGCTATAATTAAACCGTGTATCAAAGGAGTGAAACACAGCCATGCGACACTAGTGGGTATAAAGTTAATGGCATCGTATCTGACGGTACATTCAATGGTTCAATTTCCGCTGAGCAAACTTCTGCAAGTTTTTCTATGACAGGTACGTCAAATTTGATGTCTGGTGATTTCACGCTTACTTACCTCAGTGGTATATGTCGTGGTGCATATAACGGCACAGTTACCATGACAGTAATTTGATTCAGCACTTTTTGCAGCTAGGACAGCGCTTAATGCTGGTGCTTCCAGAAAGGTTATTGAGGACTTTCTATGAGGGAAAGGTATTGATCCTAGCCTGCTTTAGTCTGCAAGCCCAATAGGCTATAGAAATTCTAATTTCCAAAAGTGAAAGTAAATCGTTGACCGCCAAGATCCCCAACGCCGGTTCCACGCCTGCCAGTTGATACAAACCTAAATGGGCCGCTTCTCCCATCGCTGCAAGTAAAGACTCCTTCGCCTTGCCTACTATTTACATAAACGAAGTTCCCATTACATGATGTCCCGTTACTTGTGACAATCGTAAGAACACCTCCACCATCCAGGTAACCGGTGGCAGTGCCGCTAAAGGTTTCCGTATCATTTTGCATGGTGCCATGAACTGGTAGTGTCATGCTGCAACCAGACATTAGAAGAATCGTAGCAGTAATCAATATTTTGCGCACAATCACGGTTTGAATATATCCTTATATTTTAGATAATCGTTTTTTACTTTAATGGTAGTACGTCAACATCCATCTGATTATCTTTTCAAGGGCAAGTGATTGAACAGCATGTTTTCTATCCTTGGCAGGTCGTTCAGTCTGATTTCTTGCCCCTGTGCGCTTCCAGGGCGATCTGTAGCGCCTTTTCAATAATGCTCTGTGAAGTTGTTGCCCTTCACTCAGTAAAGCCTTCTTATGTGGTTTAATTATCCCTTGAGATTACCGTATCTGATACTACACCAAACAGCCCGGCCAGGATGAATAATTCCTCTGCGAGGCTTTTGGCCTCAGCAAGCGTTTCAGCGTGGGTCACACTGGTGGGGGCAGTATCATCAGCTAATTCGCGCAACATGTTTGCAGCATCACGCGCCATTTCTCTTCCGTTGATTACTGCATCAGCGTTGATTTCTTTTAAGTTGTTTGGGTTTAGTAGTTGTGTAAACATCTTTTTATACCCTTTTTTGTGTTGGAATCAAGACCCTAGCATGTCTCATTAGGGGGTAACTATGGGGGTAACCTGCCGAATGATGTAGAATATTAATTAATATAAACAATTAGTTATATAATTAATTCGATTCCGGGCCCAGCCTCCAATTACCTGTCTTGCTCTGTGTTAGCAGGGGCACCGTTATTACCTGTTGCCTGGCTGGTAATTGTTACTTTATCAACGCAGTTCTTCATGCAGGCATCCACTTTGATATCCGGCCCAGTAGCAAAGACAAAGCCATCACGGTTTGGCATTTTCACTTTGGGTAGTGTTTCTGCGTTCATCACCTCATCTTCCGTAATGATATCGTTCATTGCCAGGATGTAGGCAGTCACAGCATAGACTTCATCGGCGCTCAGTGATTGTGCGTTACCAAAAGGCATTGCGCGATTGATATAGTCCCACAAGGTTGTAGCGTATGGCCAATAGCTGCCGACGGTTTTGACTGGGCGATCAGAAGTCAGTGATGATTTCTCACCGATTAGTGCCCGAAAGCGACCAACACCCTCACCGAAAACACCATGGCAGGCTGCACATTTATCAAGAAAGACAGGTTCACCGGTCTGGGATGTGCCCTGTCCAGCGGGCAGGCCGACTCCATCGGGGCCGACATCTATGTTCCAGCTAGCAATTTCTTTTTCGTTTGTCGGGCTGCCCAGTCCATAAGTCTGTGCCATCGATTCTTTATTGCTACCATAGGCAATCAGTAAACCCAGCAACAATGCGACAGTAGCCTTAACTGATCTGGACATTTTCCACCTCACCGCTGGAGTGTACCATCCAGGTTTGAATCGCATTGTTATGATACATGGAGTACATGCCGCGTACCTTGCGCAGTTGTTTGTAGCTTGGCTGCACATAACCGGTTTCATCGATAACACGACTTTGCAACAGGGCCTGCTGACCATTCCATTGCCAGTCGATCTCGAAAAGGGTTAATGCTTTGTCGAGTACGGGACCTTTGATACGAGCCTGCTGCCAGTTGCGTCCACCATCAAAAGAGACATCTACTCGCTTGACCTTCCCCTCACCGGACCAGGCCAGTCCATTAATGACGAAGTACCCTTTGCCCGGCATAGGGTGCTCGGGACTGGGAGATGTAATGACTGATTTGGCCTCCTGAATAAAGGTGAACTGCCGTGCTTTCCCTGTAGGTAATAGATCAGTATAAGTGGAGGTTTCTTCGCGCGTCTCCCACGGACGATCACCGACCTCCAGACGACGCAGCCACTTCACATTGGCCACCCCTTCCCAGCCGGGCAATATCAGTCGAAGAGGATAGCCTTGCTCAGGACGAAGCCGCTCACCATTCTGAGCATAGGCGATCATTGCATCATCCAGGGCCTTATCCAGTGGAAAGCTGCGTGCCAGGGCAGCTGCATCGGCACCTTCAGACAGCAGCCATTTTGCCCCCTTGCGAACACCTGCCTCATCTAACAATAAGCGCAGCGGAACACCTGTCCACTCAGCGCAGCTGAGCAGGCCATGGGTAAATTGCAAGGCGTTGTTCGATGTGCCGCGCTGTTCCAACGCACCATTTCCTGCACACTCGAGAAAGTAAATACGACTTATCGAGGGGAAACGCATAAGATCATTGACAGTAAACTTCAACGGTTTGTTGACCATGCCATGAATAACTAAGAGATGGACATCAGGGTCGATTTTCGGTGTTCCCGCATGATGTCGTTCAAAAAACAGACCATTTGGGGTGATGATGCCGTGCAGGTCCTGTAATGGACAAAAGCTGATCGAGGCTTCACGTGTGGGCAGAAGCAAGGGCAGGAATCGCCGTATGACATTTTTCTCGAAAATAGAAGGTTTGCCATAAGGCTCAGTACCGACACCGGAGCCAAGTTGTTTACTCCAGTCGGGGATTTGCAGGACACCCGAGGCCGCCTCAGCAGACCCAGTTCGTCCCGCCGTCAGTGCAGCCACACTTAGCAGACTGTTTCGAAGAAAGCCGCGACGTTTCAGTCTGGCCAGCTCTGTTCGTTGATCAAGTTTAGACATTTATGAATACGCTCATAAAATCACAACAGAATGGAGAATAACTATACAGTATTATAAGCTCCCCAATCAAAGAGGGAAATCTGGGTTGTTAATAGCACAGCGGGAATAGCGTACTGTCAGTTACAGTGGAATAATGTCAAACAGTTTAAAAAAGGTTCTAAATGGAAACCCTGTTCTCATCAATCGAATATAAAGACCCTGTATGGATAACGATAGCGTTTATATTTGGGTTTTTTAGTAAGCAGGCAGGCTTACCTCCTCTGGTTGGTTTCCTGATCGCCGGGTTTACGCTGAATTACCTGGGAGCCGAATCTGGTAACTTTCTGGAAGAGATGGCGGATTTAGGTATCACCCTTCTATTGTTTTCGATTGGTCTAAAATTACGCATTCAGGAATTACTTCGAGTAGAAGTATGGGGCGTTACACTCATCCATATGCTGTCTATCAGCATTTTTATAACCGTTAGCCTGCTTCTATTGGGGAGAGCAGGGTTTCCTTTGTTTGGCGAATTGACTTTAACCAGTGCCATGATGCTTGGCTTTGCCCTGTCATTTTCAAGTACAGTTTTTGTAGTCAAGGTGCTTGATGGCCGTGGTGACATGCTTTCGCAATATGGCCGGCTTGCTATTGGTGTGCTGATTGTTCAGGATATTGCCGCGGTTGTTTTTATCGGTGTTTCAGATGCAAAGGTTCCATCGAGCTGGGCGGCAGGGGTAATAGCCCTGCTGGTCATCGGTCGTCCCGTACTGCTCAAATTATTCTCCATGGTAGGGCGCGGGGAACTGCAGGTACTTTTCGGTCTGGTGCTTGCAATAGGGGGTGCCGCTCTGTTTGATGCCGTGGACATGAAAGGTGACCTGGGTGCACTTGTTTTTGGTATGTTGCTGGCAAATCATCCTAAATCAGGCGAACTGGCAAAAAGCCTGTTTAGCCTTAAAGAACTTTTTCTGATTGCTTTTTTTCTAAATATAGGGATGGCAGGATTGCCAGATGCCACAGTTCTGGGAGTTGTGATTATTTTACTTGTGGTTCTGCTGTTCAAGACAGGTTTATTCTTTCTATTGTTTTCACGTTTTCGGGTCCGCACCCATTCCGCCAATAGTGCATCCATATTATTAGGGAACTATAGTGAATTTGGCCTGATTGTGTCCGTTATAGCCGTATCTCAACAATGGATGTCTCAGGAATGGTTAATGGTTATAGCGGTACTGGTAGCAAGCTCATTTGCCATTTCATCAGTTGTAAATAATTTTTCTGATAATTTTTATTCTCGCTATCAGGATCGACTTAAAAAATTTGAACATGGCAAGCGCCTGCCGGGTGATGAAGACATCGATTTATCAGGCATTCATTATCTGATTTGTGGTATGGGTAGAGTGGGAAGTGGGGCATTTGATTATCTCCTGGAACAGGGCCACAAGAATCTTCTTGGTCTGGATTTTGATGGTGACGTGGTAAAACTTCAGAATGCCAATGGGCGCAAGACGCATTTTGCCAATGTCAGCAGTCCAGAATTCTGGTCACGGATGGATGCTAAGGATAATAAAATTGAATGGGTAATGCTGTGTGTGCCAAACTCAAACGCCAATGAAATAGCCGCCAGGCTGGCGCGGCAATGGGGATACAAAGGTCTGATTTGTGCGACAACAAAGTATCCAGACGAAGAGGCACGGCTAATAGCGGCAGGTGCTGATGCGGTCTTTAATATCTATGCGGAGGCAGGGGCTGGTCTTGCGCAAAATGTACAGCAGATATGTAATATTACCACCAAAGGCTAATCACCCTTAAGGACACCCTTAAGTTATACAATCAAATTTCAGGATTTTTCTTTTTTCTTTTTATAGTGTTCCGGGCTTCAGTTTTTTTTCCTCCACTTTTTCTTACAGGTTTTCTGTTTTTAGAATCCGGCTTACTGTTAGCACTTTTTTTATACTCACGTAATCCCGAAGCTTTCAACTCCGAAATATTTATTTTCCTGCCACAAACGCGGGTATTTTTAAGTATGCGAAATGTTTCTTTCGGCATTCCTGCGGGTAAATCAATGGTAGAAAAATTGTCGAAGATATCGATGGCGCCGATGTAACAGCTATCTATATCGGCTTCATTGGCGATAGCACCAACCAGGTTGCCCGGTTTGACGTCATCATCATGACCGACTTCTACTCTGTAGCGGCACATTTCCACATCTGGGAATTCTTTTAACGGCCTGGGTTTTATCGATAAGGGTCTTGTTTTATTATCGGTCCGGCCTTTACTGCCATCCCTGTCCACAGGTTTTCTATCCCCGCGCGGTTTGCCTGGCCGCCTTTCTGATCGTCTTCCTGGTTCTCTTCCGGACTCTCTTCCAGATACTCTGTCAGATCTTCTTTCCTGTGCCTGAGCTTTTTCTGACACCAGCAGTGGTACTTCACCCTGTGCAATCTGAGCCAGGGCTGCCGCTATTTCCAGTGGGTCAGCCTTGGTCTCATTGTGGTATTCAGTGATCAGGTTCTGAAACATTGTCAGATCATGGTTCGTAAGAGTGTCACTGATTTTTTGCTTGAATGCTTTGGTACGCAGCTCGTTAACCACCTCTGCGGTTGGGAATTTCATCGGCTCAATAGCCTGGCGGGAAACCCTCTCAATGCTCTTCAGCATGCGTTTTTCACGCGGTGCAACAAACAGGATAGCTTCACCGCTGCGTCCAGCACGTCCGGTGCGACCGATACGATGCACATATGATTCTGGATCATAAGGGATATCGTAGTTGATGACATGGCTGATGCGATCGACATCGAGGCCGCGTGCAGCAACATCGGTAGCTACCAGGATATCAATCCTGCCATTTTTCAACTTCTGGATTGTTTGCTCACGTGTTTTCTGTGCGATGTCGCCATTTATGGCGGAAGCAACAAACCCACGTGCTGATAATTTATCTGCCAGTTCTACTGTTGCCGTCTTGGTGCGTACAAAAATTAACATGGCATCAAAGGCTTCTACTTCCAGAATGCGGGTGAGGGCGTCCAGTTTCTGATGACCAGGGACCTGCCAGTAGCGTTGACGAATTGTAGTAGCCGTTGTTGTTCTGGTTTTAACCTTTATTATTTTGGGCTTGTTCAAAAAGCGTCCCGCAACTTTGCGAATTACATCCGGCATGGTGGCAGAGAACAATGCGATTTGACGTTGTTCCGGAATTTTTTCCATTACCCATTCAACATCATCAATAAAACCCATGCGCAGCATTTCGTCTGCCTCATCCAGCACCAGTGCTCTAAGCTTATTCAGTTTTAATGTGCCGCGCTTTATATGGTCCATTACTCTGCCCGGCGTACCAACGACGACATGGACGCCGCGTTTAAGCGGGCGTAGCTGCAGGTTATATGCCTGCCCACCGTAAATAGGAAGAACGTGAAATCCTTTCATGTAATGGGCATAGGACTGGATCGCTTCAGCCACCTGTATGGCCAGTTCTCTAGTCGGTACCAGCACCAGCATTTGAGGATAATTCTTTTTTAGATCAATCAAATCCAGCAGTGGCAGAGCGAAAGCAGCAGTTTTGCCTGTACCAGTTTGCGCCTGACCAATGATGTCATAACCTTCAAGCAAGTACGGGATACATTCTTGCTGGATTGGCGAAGGGGACTCATAGCCTATATCATTGAGTGCTTTCATCAGGCTAGATGATAGCCCCAGGCTCTTAAAATCGGCAGGTTGTACTGATGAAGACATGGTAGGCCTATATGTGGACAGGGAATAACCCTTAATTATACGATATATTAGTGAGTTATTATATAGGGTATGAAAACACCCTGATTTCTACAATTCATAAATGAAAAAAACGTAATGAATTTAAGATTTTTTATCGTATTGGTATTGATGCTTGCAAGTGAGCAGTCTTTGGCTGCAGAGCTTCGTGTTGCCGTAGCAAGTAATTTCGCTCGCACGATGACAGGCCTTATCCAGCAGTTTGAGGCAAACACGGGGCATAAAGTGAAACTGGTTTCTGGCTCAACGGGCAAGCACTATGCACAAATTAGAAACGGCGCACCTTTTGATGCCTTTTTTGCTGCCGATATAAAACGTCCCAAACTGCTTGAAGAAGAGGGGATAGCGGTACCTGGTAGCCGGTTCACCTATGCTATTGGTAAGCTCGTACTGTGGAGTCCAAAAGTGGATGTTGTTGATTCCTATGGCAAGGTACTGGAGCGGGGAAATTTCCGCTATCTGGCTATTGCAAACCCTAAACTTGCGCCATACGGCAGGGCGGCCAGAGAGGTGCTGCAATCCCGCGGCCTGTGGGATAGCATGAAGGGTAAAATCGTACGTGGAGAAAACATAAGTCAGGCCTATCAGTTCGTTAATAGTGGAAATGCAGAACTGGGCTTTGTTGCCTACGCGCAGCTAAAACACCCTGATCAGCGGATTAATGGTTCATACTGGAAAATACCGCAGGCGCTTTATACTCCTATAGAACAACAGGCTGTGTTGATTAAGGATAGTGAGGCTGGGCGAAGTTTTCTCTCATATATCCAGAGTAAAGAAGCATTAACGATAATCAATGATAATGGCTACCAGACCAGGAGCCTGGCCGGGCTTAGGTGATAGAATTTGGCAATGTTTAGTGAAGCTGATCTCACCGCACTTGTTATTACCCTGAAGCTGGCAGGGATAACGACACTGATCCTGTTGTTGCTGGGGACGCCGCTGGCCTGGTGGATGTCTCGTACACAATGGCGCTTCAAGTTTCTACTGGAGGCACTGGTAGCACTACCTCTGGTATTACCACCCACTGTGCTGGGTTTTTATCTGTTGCTTTTGTTAGGTGCAAATGGCCCCCTTGCTGGATTGCTGGAGGCGCTGGGAGGCAAATCACTGGCATTTACTTTTTCAGGTCTGGTCATTGGCTCAGTTATCTACTCCATGCCTTTTGTGATCCAGCCATTGCAAAATGCTTTCGAGGCCATTGGTCGTCGTCCACTTGAAGTGGCGGCAACCCTGCGTGCCTCACCAATAGATCGTTTTTTTACTGTTGCAATACCATTGGCCCGATCAGGTTTTCTGACCGCCGCCGTGTTGGGTTTTGCCCACACGCTGGGAGAATTTGGTGTTGTGTTGATGATAGGCGGCAATATTCCCGGCAAGACCCAGGTAGTCTCTATTGCTATCTACGATCATGTAGAAGGGCTGGAATATGAAAATGCCCATTGGTTGTCCGGAGGATTGCTACTGCTTTCTTTTCTTATGTTAGTGATTGTCTATGGGATTAACCGCCGATTCAGGCCAGTGCAAGCGTGAGTTTTTCTCAGACATGACGATAGAAGCCAGATTCCAGCTTGATAAGGGGTCATTTTCGCTAGATATAGATTTGAGTCTCCCAGCTGAAGGAGTGACTTCACTGCTGGGTCCATCGGGTTGCGGCAAAACTACAGTATTGAGGATTATCGCCGGTCTGGAAAAGTGTCACAATGGCTTCCTGAAGGTAGGCGATGACGTCTGGCAGGACAGGGATCAGTTTGTACCTCCACACCAGCGCTCGCTGGGCTATGTATTCCAGGAGTCCAGTTTGTTTGAACACCTGAATGTGCATGATAACGTCGCCTATGGTGTAAAACGAGTGCCCGGAAAAAAGCGGAAATTTTCGCTGGATAAGACCATCGAATTGACAGGTATAGGGCATTTACTGGAGCGCAAACCAACGACTTTATCGGGTGGTGAACGACAGCGAGTAGCCATTGCCAGGGCGTTGGCTGTAAGCCCGGGTATACTCTTAATGGATGAACCACTGGCAGCACTGGATCCGGCCGGCAGACAGGAAATTCTGCCCTACCTCGAGACATTGCATGATGAACTGGATATCCCTGTGATCTATGTCAGTCATTCACCTGATGAAGTTGCACGGCTGGCAGAGCATCTGGTGTTGCTTGAAGCAGGCAGGGTAAAAGCGACAGGACCTATAGCAGAAATGTTGACCCGATTTGATCTTCCGCTTGCCCATAATGATGATGCTGAAGCACTCATAGAAGCGGTTGTGGCGGCCCATGATGATGAATATGAATTGACCTACCTGGATTTTGCCGGTGGTCGCTTTACAGTAGCGCGTAAAGCATTAGCTGTCGGTCGTTCTGTCAGATTACGGATTTTTGCGCGTGATGTTAGCCTTACCCTGGAACACCAGTCCGATACCAGCATTCTGAATATTTTCCCGTCAGTTATTGATGAAATCACGCCGTTGGGGAAGTCTCAGCTTACTGTCCGATTGATGGCGGCAGGTGTGCCGCTGTTGTCCCGCATTACGCGTAAATCAGCCGCCTTGCTTGATTTGAAACCAGGGAAGTCAATCTATGCGCAGGCAAAGAGTGTCGCTTTGTTATCATGAACCAGTGTCTTGCAGAGATGCAGGGAAACCAGAAAACTGGATTAGCAGGTGGGGAGTCGGGAGTCAGCAGGTCGGCTTAACGAAGCGTAAGCCAACAAAGTACTCATTCCCGACATTCTTTGAAAATCTGTGCGTTACAAGTTGCGCAAATATCTCTATCCAGTCGTTCATAGATCGATTTGATGGCAGAGGTCTTGCTATCAAAAAAATGGTCATTTCCTATAGCCTTGACAAAACAGGTTCTGGCAACAAATTCATAGACTCTTGATTTCAGTCCGACAAAATATAAGCCACCGCCAAGGCCCTCCAGGCGATTGTTCTCATTCACAAACATTTCTGCACCACTCAAATCGATCAAATTGATGCCGCTAGCAACGATAAGAATATGATATATACGCTCATTTTCAACAATCTGGTGAATGCGATTCTGTACGTAGTTCTGTGAACCGAAATAGACCGACATATCGATGCGAATAATTTTCAACTGTGGGCATTGCTTTAGCGGTTTTTTATGTATATTGATAAAGCTTCGTTTGTGATCATCCTCATCGATAGCCATGGTGGGGATGTAGGGTGTTGATGTGCGGGCGAGAAAGAGAATTAATGACAGAATTACACCGAAATAAATCGCAAATTCCAGTTCGAAAAACAGGGTGGAAAAGAAGGTTGCCAGTAGTATTGCTGTCTCAGACCTGCTGTAGCGCAGAACATTTTTTATGTGGTGGAAATCCAGCAGGTTATAAGCGACGATCAGGATAACACCGCCCATTGCAGCGACGGGTAAGTAGGAGGTGATCGGTGCGATTAACAGGACAATCAGCATCAGGGAAATGGCTGCAAATATTGCAGACATCGGCGTTTTTGCACCGGCCTCGTAATTTATGCCAGAACGGGTGAATGATCCTGATCCGGCGTAACTGGAGAAGAAACTACCGACGATATTGGATAGCCCCTGGCCGATGAACTCCTGGTTGGCATCAATCTTCTGGTTCGATTTAGCTGCTACGGCACGGCTAATCGAAAGGGCTTCGATCAAACCAAGTAAGGCAACAGCAAAGGCCTCAGATCCCAGTAATTTGATGGTACCGAATGAAATATCAGGCATCGAGAATGGTGGCAGATGCCCTGGTATTTTGCCAACCAACGCGATGCCATTGGCTTCGCTATTCATGAAAAATGCGACGATCCCACCAACGATGAGTCCTAGTAGCAGATTTGGAATCCTGGGTAGGAAGCGTTTGGATAGCAGGGCAGAGAACAGTGTGGCCGCTGCAACAACGAACACATAAGAATTGATATCGCCGGTCTTGTTCCAGATATCTACCCAGGTCTGTAGAAATGATGCACCTCTGGGGATCTGCAGGCCGAGGATATGTTTCATCTGTGATGTGGCAATGAGTATGGAGGCACCCGCGGTAAAACCGATAACCACGGTATGAGAGACAAAATTAACCAATAATCCCAGGCGAGCCAGACCAAAGGCAAGCTGATAGATGCCAGCAAGCAGGGTAAGGGTCAGTGCCAGTGAAATGTACTCCGCCGAGCCCGGCACAGCGTGGTGGCTGATAGTTGAGAATACGACAATTGAAATTGCCGTAGTCGGGCCAGAGATGAGGTGGCGTGACGAACCGAAAAGTGCTGCTATGATCGGTGTGACCATTGCGGTGTACAGCCCATATTCCGGCGGCAGGCCGGCAATAGTGGCAAAGGCCACGCCCTGAGGCAGGACGATGACGGCACCGGTGAAGCCGGCAACCATGTCTGCTTTCATTGATTCTCTGCTGCAGGTTTTCATCCACGACAGGAAGGGGAATATTCTGTAAATATTAGTCATTGGTTTGTATTGCTATCTCAAAAAATCGTCATTCCGGTGAATACCAGAATCCAGTAACGTTAAAATTTATATAAATCAAAGGCTTACTAGATACCCATATTTGCGGGCATAACGGCATATCTTTCATTAAGATAATTCATTAAGCTGACCCTACTAAATGTTATAAGGGACAGCAGCGACAGGTTTGTGAAAACTCAGGTAGCTTAGAGATCAGGAAACTGCGCTGTCTTCAGTTTTTTTTTCTGTTTCGTCGGGTTCATTGTCTTCCGGCATTACCATTAATTCTTCAAGTTTCAAGCCGGTCAGCCCGTGAATGGTTTTCCATAAATAATAAAGTACGCCGAACATCAGAGCCATGGAGGGAATAGCAATCATCGGGTAGCTGACCAGGGTAAGTCTGCCCAGTTCTTCATTAAAGGCCGGGCTGCCGGTCGGACTGGTTACTATCCACTTGGCCAGGATGTAGTTCATCACTGAGGAGAAGAAGAAAGTACCAGCCAGCAGGTAAGTTGCTTTAAGCAGCCTTTTATCAAAGGTCTCTACATGGCCCTTTTCTTCCAGAGCTGTATGAATTCTGTCCACCTGCATGACCTTATGGTTATACAGTAAAGTGCGGATAAGCGGGTATTTTGTGCGGGTGGAGATTAGTACGGCAATACCGAGAATACCGGGTATGGCGGCTTCCTTGATCGCAAGCCATTTCAGGTCGAGCTCCAGCAGTCCAATGCCACCAGTGAGTAGCACGCTGACCATGCCCAGCAGGGCAATAAAGTTAAATTTCCGATATTTGATTAGCTCAAATAGACCCCAGCCAATGGGAAAAGCGAGTGCGGCGATAAGGCCACGTGCGGCACCAAGATCCTGGTCGCCGCTGAACTTCATTAGAATGATTGAAGGGATGACAATACTGACTATCAGGTCGATCAGCGGGCGGGGTTTATGTTGTGGTTTGTTGTTTTCCATGTAGTGTAGTTTTAATGGCCTGTTGTCGGATGGTTACCAGCGTAACAGAGCATTGTACCATTACAGCCAGCCTGGAGCACAGGCAGCTTTCATCCTTTATTTTTATGGGTAGCTCAATAAATTCTGGATATGTCAGATTGTAGTTCAAAAAACCTCGAGTATCTCTGTGACCTCTGCGGTTAAAAAAATTATGAAACTATTATTTCCTGGTCTTGATTACCTTTGCGGGCACCCCAGCACATATTGCATTGGCAGGTATAGATTTATTTACGACGGCTCCCGCGCCGGCAATACTGCCGCTTTCCATCGTCACACCACCCAGCACCGTGACTTTGGCACCCAGCCAGATGTTATTTTCAAGCGTAATGCCGCCATCAGGGTTGATTCCCTGTTCACGGATCGGGATATCCAGTTGATCGAAGTGATAATTGCCGCCGGCTGAAATATAGCTTTGAGGACCAATGATGACATCGTCTCCAATGCTTACAGAGCAGTCATTGGTGGCATGGATGATAGTTTGTGCACCCAGGCCTGCGTTTTTACCGACACTGATGCAGGCGTTTTTGCAGGAAATCATGATGTTGGTGGAAAGCATTGCATCATCGGCGAGTGTGATGACTTTATTTTCATCATCATGCCGTGCATCAAGCACACAAAATTCACTAATAATGACATTGTTACCCAGGTGAATATTTTTCGGCTGACGCAATACAATGTTATCAGCAAACATAACACCTTTGCCGCATGAGCCAAACAAGCGGGGCCAGAAGAGCTTTCTTAGAAGTATCCCCAGGGCGCCGGGGAACTTGCCCAGCAGGGCGCAGAACTCAAAATAGAATAAGTACAGCCAGGAATCATCACCGACAATGATGTGCTGATACTTTGATAGCGCCGAGCCTTTTTCTGAAAGTACTTTATGCGTCTTGTTGCTTTTTGTCGTCATGCTAGTACTCCTTCAACCTGCTAATGACGGGTTCAGCGTCCCTGTGGTGTTTCGCAGCAAGGCGCAGTGCGAAGGCAATGGTTATTCCCTTGGCAAGCGTTGGAACGAAGCTGTGAGACACCACAGGGACGCCCTTTGGGTTAGATTGTCAACGCCCATGGACTGCGTTGCGCCTCTTGACAAGGGAATGGCCATTGCCTGCGAGGCGCGCCTTGCCATGAGCCTTGACAAGCTAACTGAACTCGCCATTAGCAGGTTGAAGGAGTACTAATTTGATCGGAGAACGCTTTCATGGATTCAACGGTTTCACCTTCAAAATACATCCGGTACCAGAACTCAAGGTTTAACAATACCCAGATTCTATAATTATGATCTACCTTGCCGGAGATATGTTCATCAAGCAAGGTATCGATATAACTTTTTTCAAACAAGCCAAGTTCAACAAAGCGTGACTGAGCAAACAATCTGCGTAGAAAGTTCTTTAAGTCGGTGCGAAACCAGATTCCCAGAGGGAAGCGGAAGCCCTGTTTTTTAAGTGTAACCAATTCCCGTGGCAGGTAACGGGTGGCGACTTCCCGCAGGATATATTTCAGATGGTTTCCCTTCATGGCCCGGTTATTCAGTTTTAGGTTTGTCGGTATAGTGGCGGCGAACTCAACCACCTTATAATCGATGAGAGGGGCCCGGCTCTCCAGTGAATGCGCCATGGTCATGCGGTCAGCTATCATCAGGATATGGTCGGGGATGCGTGTCATCAGGTCGGTATAGAGCATTTTGTCGACCACATCATCGGCATTGTCAGCATTGAAGTAGTGCAATATTTTTTCAGCAGAGGAGGGATCGCCTAGCGACTGGATGGCTGATTCGGTAAACAGTTTATGTTTTGCTTCGTGGGTAAATCGTAACACACCAAGACTCTGGGCATAGCGGTCGCCACCGGAAAACAACGACATTTCATTGACCCATGCGGCCTTCTGGGCAAGGCTTTTATAACCAAAAGATTCAGGGATACGATCAGTGACCTTCTTCACAATATTCTGCCGGAACCACTGCGGCAGCAGGCAATAATAGTCGACCAGGCGCTGGCCTGAATAACGATCATAACCGGCAAAGTTTTCATCGCCGCCATCGCCACCAAGCACGACTTTCACATGTTTCGCGGCCAACTCAGAAACAAGATAAACCCCGAAGCCAAATGGATCGGCAGGTTCATCCATGTGATATATCAATGAAGGAATGGTATGAATGAGATCCGGTTCAACAATCTTTTCATGCGCCTCCATGCCGTATTTTTCCGATACCATCCGGGCATAGGGCAGTTCATCGAATTCTTTTTCTTTACTGCCTATAGAGAAACGCGGCAGGTTTTTTTCACCCAGCTCAGCCATCATTGAGGCCACAATGCCTGAGTCAATACCGCCGCTTAAGAATGCCCCGACCCGTACATCACTTAACAGATGGCCCTTGACGGTTTCCAGCAGCAGTTCATCGAGCTGGTCGGTAATCTCTTCCTTGCTGGCGGAGATCTTGTCCTTGAAATCAACAGTCCAGTAACGATTGATGGAGAGCTGATTATTTTCCAGCACCAGGTAATGGGCCGCTGGCAGTTTACGGATACCCTTGAACATAGAGTGATGGTCAGGCATGTAGCGCAAGGACAAATAATGCCAGAGACCTTCAAGATCTATTTCTGCTTTGGTGATATCAGAAGCCAGTATGCTTTTGGCTTCAGAAGCGAAAGCAAAACCACCATTTTGCTGACAGAAGAACAGGGGCTTCTGGCCCAGGTGGTCGCGCGCCAAAAACAGCCGCCTTTTACGCGTATCCCAGATGGCGAAAGCAAACATGCCGCGCAGCTGAGTGACACAGTCATCACCATATTCTTCATACAGATGCAGGATGACCTCAACATCTGTTGCTGTTTTGAACTGGTGACCTTTGCTGATTAGAGACTTTCTCAGTTCCGGGCTATTGTAGATCTCACCATTGCACACCAGCTGCAGGGTATCGTCTTCATTTGATATTGGCTGTCTGCCGGAGTGCAGATCGATGATGGAGAGGCGGCGTTGCCCCAGCGCGATATCATCATCATAATAGAAGCCAGAGTCGTCTGGCCCACGGTAAATCATGATATCGGTCATTTTTTTGATGGCATCGACCCGGTTTGAGCCCATGATGCCGGCGATGCCGCACATGTTAGATCAGTCCTTATTCATTGTTCCGGCCAGGAGTGATCCTGTGACCTTTTAAAATTGACAGGATTGTACCGTTTTCATGACATAGGCGCACGAAAATATAAGTTCCAAGTTCCAAGTTCCAAGTTTCAAGTTCCAAGTTCCAAGTTCCAAGTTCCAAGTTCCAGGATCCAGGCGCAAGCTTTCAGAGGTATTCTAATGTGGTAGGATTTAGTTTCAGTAATTTAATTTAGTAATCTTCTGTGCCCTCAGTGGTAAATGTACTTTCCTTTGGTCTTCTTCTTGGAACTTGGAACTTGGAACTTGGAACAATAAATAAAGCTGACCTACACCAAAAACTGGCGCAGGGGGTAACAGTCATCACCGGCAATGCCCGCCTCGCAGCCGCATTGCAACAGGAATTCCAGCGGCGTGCAGCCTATGAAGGACTACTGGTGTGGGAAACACCCACCATTAAACCCTGGAACATCTGGTTAAGACAGACCTGGGAAGAGTTGGTTTTCGATGGTCTGATTGAATCACCGGCATTATTACTGACAGATGAACAGGAGCAGTATGTCTGGGAGTCGGTTATTGAATCCTCGTCAGACAGTATCCTGCGCAAGGAAGCCACCGCCAAGAAGGCCGCCGAGGCCTGGCAGCAGCTAATCAACTGGCAGGTCAATTGTGATGAAGTCGACTTTGATGTCAATGAAGATACACAGACATTTAAACTGTGGGTGGATGAGTTTGAGCAGCAATGCGAGGAACAGGGATGGTTACCCGCAAGCCGGATGGCTGAACAGCTGATCCAGTGCTTTAGCAATGAACCAGATAGATTCAGTGGTGAGATCATCCTGCTGGGCTTTGACGAATTAACACCGCTGCAGCAGGTCCTGTTTGCCGTAATTGCTGCTTCAGGAGACTCGATTCAATGGGTGCAACTGGCACAGGCTAATCGGGCTGGCAACAGGGCTGTTCGTCTGGCCTGTGCGGATAATAATGATGAGATTACTACGCTGTCGCGATGGATTCGGCAACGACTAGACCAGCAGGCTGATGCCCAGATTGGTGTAGTCGTCCCTGATTTGGGTACACACCGTTCCAGCCTGGTTCGTCACCTCACTGAGTCACTGGTTCCACGCAATCTAATGGCCGAAGGTGATGAAACCTTGCCGTGGAATATCTCTCTTGGTTTACCCTTAAAGCATTACCCGGTTATCGAAACGGCATTCAGCGTGCTGGAGCTGGCCGGTGGGAGTTTCCTGCTTGAAAATTTGGGCCCCTTGCTGAATTCACCGTATCTGACCAGTGCAGCAGAGGAGGTCGGTTCACGCGCCTTGCTCGATCGCAAGCTACGGGATATCGGCGAGCAGAAGGTGACCTTGAAGAACCTGTGCTGGCTGGCAGGAAATGCCGATCAGCCCTGGCATTCTCCGCAGCTTGCAAAGCATGTCTGTGGGTTGACCGAGCTAGCAAAAAAGATCCCGGGCTCAGCCTCTTCGGCAGGCTGGGTTAAGTGGTTTACAGAAATTCTTAATGCGGCCGGTTGGACTAAAGACCGTGAATTCAATGCCGGGGAATATCAGGCTATGGAAGCATTTCATAAGCTGCTGGCACGTTTTAGCGGACTGCAGGCGGTTAGCGAACGCCTGAGTTATTCCCGCGCTCTTGGTCTGTTGAAACGGCTCGCACTATCAAAAATCTTCCAGCCACGAAGTGAAGCATCATCGATCCAGATACTGGGTCTGTATGAGGCAATAGGCCTGCAGTTTGATGCCCTCTGGGTGATGGATCTGCATGACAATAACTGGCCGGCCTCGCCGCAGTCCAATCCATTTATCCCATTATCACTGCAGCGAGAACGGTCTATGCCGCATGCAGATCAGGCCAGGGAACTTGAAATTGCGCAACGCATTACAGAACGATTGCTGTCAGCCGCCCCCGATATCGTGATGAGTTACCCATTACATAAAGGTGAGGAGCAGCTTAGACTGAGTCCATTAATACATGACCTCGTTGAAGGCGATAAGGAAGCGTTAGAGATAAGTAACGAAGCAACATGGAGTGAGACCATACAGCAAACCGGTCATCATGAGCTTTTAGCCGCTGATGTCGCACCCGCACTACTGCAGCAACGTGCATCCGGTGGTAGCGGAATATTCAAATACCAGTCGCTTTGTCCATTTCGTGCCTTTGCCCAATATCGTTTGTCAGCAACGGCACTGGCTACACCCCAGGTGGGTCTCGATGCAATGAAGCGTGGCCAGCTGTTCCATAATTTGCTGGAACTGTTCTGGCGTGATGTCAGGGATCTCAAAACATTAAACACAATGGATGCGGAGACACTGGGACGAAAGCTTGATGCCGTCATAAAGCAGGCGATAGATGAAATGGCAAAACGGAATCCCGAGATCTTCAGCCCGCGTTTTCGTCAAATCGAATCATCCCGGCTTAAGCATCTAACACAACAATGGCTGGATATTGAGAGGGAACGGGATGACTTTAAGGTAGCGGATTTTGAAAAAGAGGTCAGGGCGGAGATTAATGGCATTAGTGTCCACCTGTGGATAGACCGTATCGATGAACTGGTTGACGGGCGCAAGGTGGTGATCGATTATAAGACGGGCGCTGTCAGTCCTTCGCAATGGTTTGGTGAACGGCCTGAAGAACCGCAATTGCCGTTATACAGCATGGTAGAGGGTGAGGGAGTTTGTGCGGTGCTGTTTGGTCAATTGAAAGCAGGCGATATGAAATTTAGCGGTGTTGTCGAGCAGGAGGATTTGATTCCTGGCTTACCCCCTGCACGAAACCCGCAGCTTAAGGAGATCACCGAGCGATGGCCACAGGTTCTGGATGACTGGCAGCAAACAATTAACCAGCTGGCCGAAGATTTTCGAATGGGCAAGGCGGATGTTGATCCAAAGAAACCGAATACCTGTGAGACCAGTTATTGTGAGTTATCTGGTCTGTGCCGGATCGATGAACTGAGAGCAGGTGTGTCAGAAGATGAATAAGGCGGTAGATCAACTGCCTGAGGCAGATTTACCTGAAGACTGGGCTGCACGTGAGCAGGCACTCGATCCAGAAAGGTCCTTCATCGTCCAGGCGCCGGCCGGTTCCGGCAAGACGGGGCTGCTGACCCAACGCTTTTTACAATTGCTTGCCCGAGTAGAGGCACCGGAAGAAATCGTTGCCATCACCTTTACCCGCAAGGCCGCAGGTGAGATGAGGAATCGTATTCTGCAGGCCTTGCATAAAGCCAGCGTTGAACATGAACCGGAAAGTGCCTATCAAAAAAAGACCTGGCAACTGGCGCGGGCGGCACTCATTAATGATTTGCAGCATAACTGGCAGCTGTTGCTCAATCCGGCACGGCTCAAAATCCAGACCATTGATTCATTCAGTCAATCACTAGCTCGACAGATGCCGCTGTTATCGCAGTTTGGCGCCATCCCCTCACTGACAGAAGATGCCAGCGACATGTATAGAGAGGCAGCGCTGGCAGTGCTTGAGCAGTTGGAAACAAGTCATCCCCTATCTGAAGACATCGCGCGATTATTGAGGCATCGTGATAACCGCATGGATGAATTGCAGGGACTGATCGCCGATATGCTGGACAGGCGCGACCAGTGGATGCGACACATCGTGAAACATGTTACGGGCGATAAGGATTCCATTGTCCGGCGGCAGGAAATTGAGCGGGTGCTGCAGCGACTGATTGATAAAGCGCTGCTCGGTGTAGATCAAACGCTGCCGTCTGAAATCAAAGACACATTACCTGCCCTGGCAGCATTTGCTGCAGAACATACCAACGTGGAAGATTCTAGCATCCAGAATTGTGTGGGCATGCAGACCATGCCTGAGTCTATATCGTTAAATATTGATAAATGGACGGCCATCGCTGATCTTTTATTAACAGCGGGACAGTGGAGAAAGCCGGGAGGTGTCAATATAAAACTGGGCTTTCCTACTGAAAAAGCGGCCGACAACCCGCAGCAGAAACAGGACTTCAAAGAGAAAAAACAGGCCATGCAGGCGCTGTTAGGAGATCTCCAGGGCAACGAGGATCTTCGACTAAAACTGGCGACATTGAGAAAATTACCTGCAGCGACATATGCCGATGACGAATGGTTGCTGATCGAATCGCTGTTTCAGTTGCTGGTCAATGCAGTAGGGCAGTTACAGCTGGTTTTTGGCCAGCGCGGCGAGGTGGATTTCAGCGAGATGACAATTCGTGCCGATCGTGCGCTGGGGGACGAGCAGGCACCGACAGATTTATCTCTCAGGCTGGATTACCAGATTAAACATTTGCTGGTGGATGAATTTCAGGACAGCTCGCAAAATCAGTATACCCTGTTCAGTAAACTCACGGCAGGCTGGACGCCGGGGGATCAACGCACACTTTTTCTGGTGGGCGATCCAATGCAGTCCATCTACCGCTTTCGTGAAGCCGAAGTGGGTCTGTTTCTGCAGGCATGGGAAGGTCAGCTTGGCAGTGTGCAGCTTGAGCCGCTGCAACTCAGTGTCAATTTTCGTTCACAATCCGGCATTATTGACTGGGTAAATCAGGCCTTCCCACAGATTTTGCCACCCGAGAGTGACAAGCTCAGAGGCGCCGTCCATTACACCCCCTCGGTACCCTTTAAAGGTCTGCTGCAAGGCGAGGCAGTCGTCGTGCATCCACAGTTTGAGCGTGATGAACCGATAGAGACCTATCACGTGCTAGAAGTGATAGAACAGTGCTGGAAGGATGATCCAGAGGCGACTATTGCGATACTGGTACGCAGTAAGGCCCATGCCGTCGATATTATTCATCAGTTACAAATTGCAGGTCACAAATACCAGGCCGTAGAGATTGATAAACTGTCTCAGCGGCCGGTTGTTCAGGACTTACTGTCATTGACCCGCGCATTGATTCATCCCGCTGACCGTATCAGCTGGCTGGCGATTCTACGTGCACCCTGGTGTGGCCTGACCCTGGCTGATCTGCATGCACTGGCAGCGATGGATAGTGAGTCAGCAATTATTGATCTACTTCGGGATGAGCGCTGCAGGGAACAAATCAGTGATGATGGCCAGCAGCGTCTACGGCGTATCATGCCGGTGCTGGAAAAAGTGCTTGCACAACGTGGCCGGCATTTCCTGCGTGGCTGGGTAGAAGGGGCGTGGATGTCACTGGGTGGGCCTGCCTGTCTGCATAGCCAGAGCGACAGAGAAGATGCTGAGGTATACCTGGGTTTATTGCAGGAGATCGATGATGGGGGTGAGCCCGTTACACCTGAATTGCTACACGATAAAATGTCGAGCCTGTTTGCCCGCCCCGATGTAGAGGCCGATGAGCGCCTGCAGATTATGTCCATGCACAAGTCCAAGGGGCTTGAATTCGATACGGTGATTTTACCGGGGCTTGGCAAGCGTACTGGTCAGGATCAATCGCGATTATTGTACTGGCTGGAACGAACCGGGGAGACAGGCAAACCTGAACTGATGTTTGGTCCCATTGCATCGGTCAGAGATGGGAAAAACCAGACGGTTGAATACATCAAACATCTGGATAAGGAAAAGAGCCAGTTCGAAAATGGACGCTTACTGTATGTCGCGGCCACCCGTGCCCGCAAGCACCTGCATCTGCTTGGGTATGCCGATATCGATAGTAAAAATGATGAG